>CBDTVJ010000360.1:0-4808 GCA_965363655.1 uncultured Halieaceae bacterium
ATCGATGAATATCTTGAGGGGCTCCCCGCTCTGGGCATCACGACCACCGGGATATCCCGCTTCCACCAACAGTTGCCGCGCATACTCAATGGATTTACGCCTGGGTTCACCGTCTACCCAGTCGTAAACATAAGGGTTCATGCCCGCTTCTCCCTCCAGGTGTCCGGGAATCCCCGGAGGAATAATATTGTGGGCAGCGATGCCATTGCCCTTGTAGAAAATATTGATGTACTCCTCGGTCAGGAACGCGATTTGCAGGGCCTGGCGCAATTTTCGCTTGTCCTCGGTATAGCCGCCCACCAGCGGATCGCGCATATTGAAACCGAAGTAATACAGGCCCGGCTTCACATCGGGTGACATAGTGATGCCGTGATCCGCCAGTTCCGCAGACATTTCAACACCGTCCGGCCCGACCACAAAAGCCTGGTCGAATACCCCTGTGGTATGACCGTGAACTTCCCCGGAGCGATCGTAATAGCCCTGCAGGAATTTGGTCCACAGTGACAGTGATTCCTTCTCCAGGCGAAATACCGCCCGGTCGATAAAGGGAATCCGCTTGCCCGCATCTACCAGGAAGCCCGCCTCCAGGTCACCCGGCGCACCCTCGGTGGGAAAATACTCCTCGCGGTAGTTGGGATTGCGTTGCAGTACAATTTCACTGTTGGGGTCATTCTTGACCACCATGAAGGGGCCCGAACCCACCGGCCACCAGTCCAGGGTCAGGTTGCGTTCTTCGAAACCGGGGTTCTCGTAGAAGCGATCGACCTCAGGGGCGATGGGCGAGAAAAAGGGCATGGCCAGCCAGAACACGAACTGTGGATAGCGGCCCATGATGGTGATGCGTAAGGTTCTATCATTAATAACCTCGAGACCTGCCATAGCGTGGTCATTGAGGTTGAGCCAACTGTCCCGAGGCAATTTGGCCAGACCCGCGGAAAACTCTTTCATACCGACAATGTACTGGGACATGAAACCAAGCATGGGAGAGCCATTGAGCGGGTCGGCCAGACGTTTGATCGCGTAGGCGTAGTCATTGGCCTGCACCGCTCGGTGACCGCTGTGTGGGAAATCGGGAATCTGTCGATAGCGCGCGCCCGCTGCCGCGGTATCAAACAGGTACCTTGGCTGCCCAGCGTCATCCAGGGCAAACGCCGGATGGGGTTGGTAACGCAGGTCGTCGCGCAAACGCAGGGTGTAGTGGCTGAAAGCCAGGGAGTCATCCTCCGCCGCCACCGCCTGGCCCTGTGCATCGGAATAGCTGATATCCGGAAATGCGAGCAGCGCGCCCGGCACCAGTTCATAGGGCCGCTTGAGAAAATGGTAGGACATGGGCGGCTCGTACACCTGCATAATGTACAAAGCCTCATCCGAGGCATAGGAAACCGCCGGGTCAAGGTGTTTCGGGGGCGACGACGCCATCATCGACTGGTAGGTCAGCAGTCCCTCGGGCGCAGGCGGGTGAGGGTTGTTCCAGGGCGGCTCGCCACAGCCCGCCAACACGGCTACGAACAGAACCAGGAGTAAGCTGATGTACGGTGGTGTGCTAATCGTATTGGAAGTGGTCTGGTCCGCTGTCATTCGGTATAGAGGCAGTAGCATGCTGGCAAGCGCGCAAGCATACCCTGTTGCGACGTGCGGCGCACGTTGTGCAGAAAAAGGCAGGCGACAGCGGGACATTAGTCCCTATAATGGGCCGCAACTAACAGTCTGCAACTAATGGCTTGCAACTACCCAGCGCTGGACAAAGGAGCAATCAACAACGATGACCACCCCAGCCGCCGAAGCTCCTGCGGAGGCCTCCGAAATTCTCGGTCACCCTACCGGGCTGTATGTCTGTTTCGCCACTGAAATGTGGGAGCGTTTTTCATTCTATGGGATGAAGTTCCTGCTGCTGCTCTATCTCACCAAGTACCACCTGTTTGGCGATACAGGCGGCTACGAGGTGTTGGGGAGCTATGCCGCTTTGGTCTACGCCATGCCCGTACTGGGAGGGCTGCTGGCCGATCGTTACCTGGGCATGCGCAAGGCGGTAATATTCGGCGGTATTTTACTGGCGCTGGGGCACCTGGGCATGGCCATCGAGGGCGAGCAGGCCCGTCGGGTAGGCGACCAGATAGTGCGCGATGAAGGCGCCCTACAGGCCTTTTACTTTTCCCTGGCGTTGATTGTCATCGGGGTGGGATTCCTCAAGCCGAATATATCCACCATCGTGGGGCGACTCTACGCCGCAGATGATCCTCGGCGTGACGCCGGTTTCACTATTTTCTACATGGGCATCAATCTTGGCGCCTTTGCGGCCACCCTGCTCTGTGGCTATCTGGGAGAGACCTATGGCTGGCGCTACGGCTTTGGCGCGGCTGGCGTCGGTATGGTCATTGGCTTGGCCACGTTCCTGGGTGGGCAGCGTCACCTGCAGGGTCTGGCGGAGCCCGCTGACAGCAAGCTGCTAAAACAGCGGTCGCCAATAGGCCTGAGCAAGGAATACACCATTTACCTGTGCGGCCTGCTGGCTGTGGTAGTAGCCTGGCAAATGCTGCAGTTTCACAGTGCGGTGGGCATTGCACTCAACATCCTGTCCATTGCCGTGCTAACGGGCCTGGCCTGGTTCATAACAGTCAAATGTGACGCAGTGGAACGCAGCCGCATGCTGGTACTGATTATCCTGACCATATCCACCGTCGTATTCTGGGCACTTTTCGAACAGGGCGCCGCATCCATGACCCTGTATGCTGACCGCGTCATGGACCGACAGGTGTTGGGCCTGACCCTGACGGCGTCCCAGTTTGGTTCGCTCAATGCCCTGTTTATCTTTCTGTTCGCACCGCTGTTCGCCTGGCTGTGGACCAGCCTGGGTCGACGCGGACTGGAACCTGGCACACCGACCAAGTTTGCCCTGGGCATCGCCCAGGCCGGATTGGGTTTTGGTGCGCTGGTCTATGGCGCCTCCAGGCCCAACGAAGCGGGCCTGGTCGCTGGGTACTGGATGGTGCTGGCCTACCTGTTACACACGACGGGTGAACTCTGCCTGTCCCCGGTGGGCCTGTCAGCGGTCACCAAACTGGCAGTGCCCAGTATAGTCGGGGTAATGATGGGCTCATGGTTCCTGGCCACCGCCTATTCCGAATTCGTCGCAGTGCAACTGTCGAAACTGGCAGCCGTTGAGACAGTCGATGGCGCGGTGACCGATGTCGGCGCGGCCCTGGCCAGCTATACGGAATTATTTGGCAGCCTGCTGTACGTAGGGCTGGGCGCAGCTGTACTGTTATTACTACTGTCACCCCTGTTGAAAAAAATGATGCACGGCATCCACTAAAGGAGTCCCTTTATGGGCAAACACGAATTCGACCTGATCGTATGGGGAGCTACCGGTTTCACCGGGCAGCTGGTGGTGGAATACCTGGTGGACACCTACGGTGTCGACGGTGACCTGAAATGGGCCATCGCCGGGCGCAACGAAGACAAGCTTGACGCGGTGCGTCGAGCATCACTGCCAGACGCCCTGCACGATCGCTTGCCACTGGTGCTGGCCGACAGTGCCGATGCGGACACCCTGGCGGCCATGGTCGCACGCACCAGTGTGCTATGTACCACGGTTGGCCCCTACGCCAAATATGGGACACTGCTAGTCGAGGCCTGCGTCGATGCCGGTACAGATTATTGTGACCTGACCGGTGAAGTGCAGTGGATGGCGCAGGTTATCCGGCAGTACCAGGACGCTGCGCAGGCCAGCGGAGCGCGCATAGTCCATACCTGCGGTTTCGACTCGGTCCCTTTCGACATGGGCAACTGGTACCTGCAGCAGGTAATGCAGGAGCGGCACGGCGTGTACGCGCAGCAGGTCAAGGGTAGAGTCGGGCGCAGCAAGGGCGCAGCCAGTGGCGGCACCATTGCCAGCATCCTGAATATGATGGATGAGGCGACCCGGGATCCCTCTATCCGTAAACTGGTCGCTGACCCCTATGTGCTCTACCCTCCCGGCCTGGCACCCGGACAGGACGGACCGGACCAGCGCGGCGCGGTATTCGATAAGGACTTCCAGCGCTGGACCTCACCCTTCGTCATGGCCACCATCAACACCCGTGTGGTACGTCGCAGCAATGCCCTGCTGGGGTTCCCCTGGGGCGAGGATTTTCGCTATGACGAGGCGACTCTCAACAAATCCGGCTACGAGGCACGCCGCAACAGCCTGGCCGGCGGTATCGGCATGGTCGCCCTGGCCCTTAAACCAACTCGCAAGCTGGCGCAACGGTTCCTGCCCAAGCCCGGCGAGGGTCCGGACCGCGAGCAACGCGAGGCGGGGCACTACGAAGTGTTCTTCCAGGGCATCGTCCCCACTGATCGCAGTAAGGATATGATGGTAAAAGTCAGTGGCAAACTGGATCCGGGGTATGGCTCGACCTCGAGAATGCTGGGAGAGGCGGCCGTCTGCCTGGCCCGCGACGAGATCGCAGTAGGCGGCGGCTTCTGGACCCCGGCCGCAGCCCTCAACGGCAGCTATCTGGAGCGACTGCAGAATAAAGCCGGCTTGAGCTTCGAAATCGTCGACCCCGACTCCCTATAAATGTACTCCTCCCGCGCTTCCGTTGCGGGAGAGACATATTCAACAGTTCCAGCGCTGGTAAAGCGTCCGGAAACCTCGTACATTCGCTGTAGTAAACTATAAAATCAACAGGGGATAGCGGGCGCGGGGTGAAAAGATTTAACCTCACGTTTAGGGGCGAGATAGTGACCGGGCAATCGCCTGAAGAGGTCAGGCTGCGCCTTGGAAAAATGTTCGACATTGTCGACCCCGTCGAGCTCGAACTTTT
>CBDTVJ010000361.1:0-4805 GCA_965363655.1 uncultured Halieaceae bacterium
CGCCTCGCTATGGTATGGACCGGCGGTCCGTGCGCGAGCGCCTTGCGGCGGCGGTGTACCATCATGGCATACCGGTACCGCGGGAAATGCACGCGGTGCAACGTATTCGTCTATTGTTCGCCCGGGCCTTGGGCTACCCGGTACCGCAGGGACAAGGGGATTACGGTCTGCGACAGCACTTTGCGCCGCAGGTAAAGAGGCAATTACCGAGCCTGCTATTTTTCCACGGTACCGCCAGGGCGGAGAAACTGTGGCCGCAGGCCTATTGGGTGGAACTGGCGGAGCTTGCGGTGGCCCAGGGTCTCACAGTTTTCTTGCCCTGGGGCAGCAACACGGAGCGCGAACGAGCGCAAGCAATCGCCGGCAGCGTCAACTGCGCCGCCGACCGGGTACAGGTATTACCCGGACTGGATTTGTCAGGCCTGGCGGGCCGCTTGCTGGAAGTCCGTGGAGCGGTTGCCGTCGATACCGGTCTGGGTCATCTCGCTGCCGCCCTGGATGTTCCCACGGTGTCCCTCTACGGGCCGACCCGTCCCGCCCTGGTCGGTGCCTATGGTCGCAACCAGGTGCATCTAGACGCAGCGGATAATATTGACGCCGCCGGTGTTCGTGGCAACATGCAGTCAATAACAGTATCCACGGTGTGGCAGGCGTTGCAGACCCTGTTGTCCTGCAACGCAGCAGTTGGTAATAATCAAGCCACCCCATCGGGCGAGGAGTGACCATGCGGCTAGCGTTTCTTATTTACAAATACTTTCCCTACGGTGGCCTGCAACGGGATATGCGGTGTTTTGCCGAGGAAATTATCAAGCGCGGCCATGACTGCAGAATTTATTTTATTTCCTGGCAAGGTGAGCCGGTAGCGGGAGCGGACCTGCGCCAGGTGCCGGCCTCTGCCCTTAGTAATCATCGCCGTAACCAGCGTTTCCTGCAGTGGGTGCAGGCCGATATGGCTGAGGATCCGGTCGATGGCGTGGTTGGTTTTAACAAAATGCCGGGCCTGGATGTTTACTATGCCGGTGACCCCTGCTACCTGGAAAAAGCGCTGCAAAAAAGAGGGTCGCTATACCGCCTCGGGGCACGCTTTCGTCATTTCGCCGCCTGGGAGCGCGCAGTATTTGATGCACAGGGCGATACGCATATTCTGCTCCTTGGCGAAAGCGAGCGGGACAACTTTAAACGCCACTACCACACCCCACCCCAGCGTATGACGATGCTACCGCCGGGGGTAGCTCCTGAACGCCGTGCACCGGAAGATGCGGTTGCAAGGCGCCGCGCTGTGCGTGGCGAGCTGGGCCTGGCAGAACAGGAGTTCACGCTGTTGTTCGTCGGCTCCGGCTTTATAACCAAAGGCCTGGATCGGGCGATTACCGCACTGGCACATATGAGCCGGGAACAACCATCGGTCAAAGCACGCCTGTTGGTCGTGGGCGATGACAAGCCTGGGAAGTTCAGGCGCATCGCCAAGCGCCTGGGTGTTTTGCAAGCGGTGGATTTTCTGGGTGGCAGGGATGATGTGGCTGAGCTGATGCTGGCTGCGGATATGTTGGTCCATCCAGCTGTTGCCGAAGCTGCGGGCATCGTGCTACTGGAAGCAATCGTCGCGGGCCTGCCGGTAGTGGTAACGGATGTCTGTGGCTATGCCCACCATGTTGCAGCGGCGCGCGCGGGTATCGTGCTGCCAGCGCCATTTTCCCAGGAGCAGCTGGACCGTGCAGTTATGCGCTGTATCGATGGCGTTTTTCGTGCCGATTGCCGGCAAAGCGCACTGCTCTATGCGCGCCAGGAGGATCTTTACGCTATGCACAGCCAGGGGGCGGAACTGATGCTGCAGCTTATCGGGGAAAAGTGCGAGCGTGGCGGTGGCTGATTATTTTGTATGCAGTGAGTTTGCCAGTGGTGAACTGGCGGCCGTGGAGGATGCCACACAATTGCTGGGCTGGGCCCGGGGTATTGCCGCTGCTGCTGATTCCAGCGATGTCTATCGTCATAAGGAAGGGCGGCGCACCCTGCGTTTTGAAACTGGCGGGCGCAGCTTTTTCCTCAAGCTGCATGGCGGCGTTGGTTGGGCGGAGATAGTCAAGAATTTGGTGCAGGGCCGTTTACCTGTGGTCAGCGCGGTCAATGAATACCGGGCAATCAAGAAACTGCAGCAAGTGGGCGTGGATACGCTCACAGTGTCGGCCTATGCGGTGCAAGGGCGCAATCCCGCTACCCGGGAATCAATGCTTGTCAGTGAAGACCTGGTGGGTACGGTAAGCCTTGAGCACTACTGCGCAAAGTGGGCAGCTACACCTCCCGCCCCGGACGTGCGCATGCGCCTGATCCGCAAACTGGCGGAGGCCGCCCGGAGTATGCATGAAGCAGGTATTAACCACCGGGACTTTTACCTGTGCCACTTTCACCTGGACGAACGCAGCCTGCGGGAGGATGCCCTGCGCTGTTACCTGATTGACCTGCATCGAGCACAACTGCGGGGGCGAACACCCAGGCGCTGGCAGGTTAAGGATCTCGGGAGCCTGTATTTTTCCGCAATGGACTGCGGCCTGACACAGCGTGACCTGCAGCGCTTTATGCGCCATTACTGTAAAGGGGGCTTACGTGAGGCGCTGGATGAGCAGGCCGGACTGTGGCGCCAGGTCGAGCAACGGGCGCAACAGTTGTATGCCAAGGGCCAGCGCAATTCCCGGCCTGCGGATCCACACGAGGATAGACGGACTCATGGTTGAGCGGGCCCGGATACTGCATGGCCAGCGCTGGGGCGAACGGCTACGTGAATCCTTGTGCCAGCCGCCAGCGGATATCTCCCCATGGATGCAGCAGCATACCCGCCTGGTTAAAGAGGACACGTATAGCCTGGCAGGCCTACTACGGCTCGATGATAGCGAGTGCTTCCTCAAGTTTTACCGCTACAAATCGCCATTGCGAAAAATGTTCCCGGTGCTGGGTGGCAGGCGCGCAGTGCGCAGTTTTACAGCAGCGCAAGCGTTCGCCAACAAGGGGATTCCAGTGCCTGCACCGCTGTGTTGCTTGCGCGTGTCCGCAGGATTGCTGTTGCTTACCGCAGGCCTCCCCAACGCAGCGAGCCTGGCACAGCTGTGGCGACAAACGCCCTCGCCGGCGGAGGCGGGCCAACTGATGCGCGCAGCGGGGGTGCTTATGGCAAAGCTGCATCGCTGCGGTTTTGTGCACGGTGATTGCAAGTGGAGCAACCTGTTGTGGAGCACAGAGCACTTTTACCTGATCGATCTTGATGCTGCGCGCACAGTGACCCTGCGCTCACCCTGCGCGCGAGATGTCGCCCGCTTTACCCTCAACGCTGAAGAGCAGGGCGTTGATCCTGGTCGCTACGAACAGTTCCTGTGCAGTTATGTGGAGGGTATGGGTGAGTCCCGCGAAGTTGTGGTGAGGCAGCTGCTGCCTTACCTCAGGACCTTTCGAGAGCGACATCGGGCACGTTACGGCGCCTGCGGTAGCCCCTTGCTCTGATCGTGCTCAGTGCGTCATCTGCCGCAGGTAACGCCTGGATTTCAGATAGACTCGCAGGGCCTTTTCCCACTCCTTGAAACGTTCGCGCTGTTCGCGGTAGCGGCAGGGGTAGGCCATGGCTGTCACGTCCCGCAATTCGTCAAGCCAGCGCTGGTCGGGTTCATAGCCCAGGCGCACCAGGTCATCTGCCATTTGCGGGTGACGAAGGTACTGCTCGGCAACACGGGGTAGATGCTCGCGCCATTTTCCAAGGCTATCGCGGTTGGGCTCGCGCACTCCATTCATGGCTTGCTGCGCAGCTGCGGAGGGTTTTGCGTGCCGCTGGTAATCGCTGAAGCTGTGTTCGCGCTGCAGGAATGTAAACTGTGAACTGATAAGGTCTTGCACTTTGTCAGGGTAAGAGACCAGGTCGTCATAGCGCAGTTGCAAAAAGCGCGGATGTCCCAGGTAGCGTTGTGCGGCGTTATCGCATTCACGCCATATACGATAATTACAGAAGTACTCCCCCGGCCGCTCCCGATGTACGCTGGCAATGACAGCGCGCGGGTCGCGATCCATGCAGATTACGTATAAATTTTTGTCGCGGGAAAAAATGTGCCGCAGTTGCCTGATGTCGTTGGGCTGTTTGCTGATATAGAGGCCGCTGGCGATGTCCGCAGGCCGGAAGATACTCATCTCATGGGAGCAATGACCATTGTTGGCGAAGCATGTGGAGACCAGCTGCATCAGCAGGGTGGTGCCGCTGCGCGGGCAGCCGACAATGTGCAGGCGCCTCACAGCAGGCCTTTATCGTACAGCCGCCGCATGGCCCAGTGATAAGCCTCCGCGCCCAGTATCTTGGCTTCAATAGGCGACAGGTCGCGCATTTGCCGCCGCCAGGCACTGAAAAAGCGCATCCGATCCGTAAGACTGAGGTCATCATTGGACAACATATTAAGTTGCATCAGATTGCGCAGTAGCATGCGGCCGGGTGGCGGAACTTTTTTCATCAGGCGCTCGTTGTCCAGCAGGGTGAAGTGAAAGCGTCCATCGTGCAGCGACGCGAGCACATTGCCGGGGCGCAAATCGCCATGAATGAAGCCTGTGGCATGTACCCGTCCAATGAACGTGCCTAAGGCATGCAGCAGTTGTCGCCGTTGGCGCAGGTTTTCCTTGCTGCTGTCCGCCAGCGTTACCCGCAGCCATTGGGTAACTCCCTGGCCAGGTGCCGCGGCGGTAAACAGGTACTCCTTGCCACCTGGCAGCTTTCCCCAAAGGATGTTGACCGGCGCATCGATGCCGGCCCACAGCAGGGTGTCGCCGTTGACCCGGGCGCG
>CBDTVJ010000362.1:0-4804 GCA_965363655.1 uncultured Halieaceae bacterium
TTTTTACTCTGACCCCATTTCTAGTCTATGTAACCACTGGCCAGGTTTCCTTTAATCAGCCTCACTGCCGCTTGATGTATATGTACGCACCAGAGCATCCAATAACCCAACCTCCACCAATCTCATGCACCACAAGGCCTCCGGAAAACTTCCCCAATGTCCTCCAGGAATTGAATTCAGGATATCCGATGAAATACGCGGGGGGTTTTTGAGAATAACCTGATGATTACTATCGATTTTTGATGAATACCTACAGAGGCGTTGTCAGTAGCTAAATTTTCACTCAGTAATCCCCGGGTTTCTCCAGCCACTGGGGCAGTTCTTCTGTCGACAGCGAGTCGGCTCAGAACTTCAAGAATAAGTACGCTATAATGCGCGGCTTTAATCCCTCAATAGGTCGCTCGCTATGAGCCTGCAAGACATACATATCGCCAATAACCAGCGCAAGAGATTACTCAAGGCGATAGTTGATGAAAAACTACTGCAACAAGATGAGGGCGCGCTGGTATTAAACGTGGCGGCCTATCTTAACTATAAGACCTTGAGTGGCGAGTCTCCGATTGAAGAGATTGTTGGCGATATTGAGCTGGACTACGGCGCTGAGTATATTATTTTTAATTGATTATAGTAGCGCCCCGTTCCATTGCATCAAACCGCCCATCCAAATGCCTAATAATCTCCCCGGACTCGTAGTGTGAACTATTGATGTCCGGATATGGACGAAGCCGGGAAATTTCTTTAGTCTGCAAAACTTGAAAGACGTTCAACCCATCTCACCGGCATAGTCAGATTCACAGCTAAGACTATCTCACTCCCCTTCGCACCCAGGCACCCCGCCAGATCACCCCATGACCGGCCCGAGATTTGCCGAGAGGTGGGCAGTCTGGACCAGAGGGGGGGATGCAGATGATCGGCTCGGTGGTCCTCAGAGATGAATGTCAGCTTTTTTCAATAGCGGACCTTCAGGCGAAGTGTTGCGTCGACCGGTTGAAATCGCACCTTGATCGAGACCTTCGTAGAGGTGAGATACTTCTGAGTTTGGCCACAAAAGTGCCTCTGTTTTTGTATACAGACGAGGCCTTATACAAAAATCTGCTATTGGATGTGTAAGTAATATCAATATCGTCTTATGCCATATTCCTTGGATAGACTAGGTTTAGTTAACTAACGAGGTTTGCTGTGACTGACTCAGCCAAAAATCCATCAGGATACACGTTGAGTTTGTATTTAGAGGAAATTCCGATGCTTAAAAATGATCAATACGAGCAAGTGATATGAAGAACAAATCCATGTCTGCATTTCAGCTGTGCCTTTTGCTATTCACTGCCTCAGGGCATGCGGCGATGTTGACATTCAATAGTTCGGGCACAAGTATTACAGTGGATAGAAACGCATGGCTTGCGTCAGCGGGAGTAGCAAGTCCGCAGTTCTTTGTGGATTTTGAAAGCGGGTTCAGCGACGAGCAGAATATCTCCGGCCAGTCAGGTTTGTTTCCGGCGGGATTAGTGGTAACGGATACCTCGAGTGCTGGAAGTGCAGTCATAGAGGGTACGGCCGGAGGGCTTGGCGGTTCCAACCCAATTGGTGGTTTCGCTGTCAGACAGAACGAGCAACCCTATCTCGTACTCGACTTCTCCCTCAACCCAGTGGATTATTTAGCATTCCGAGATATTGATCATACCGGGACAACGGTCCTTGTGACCTTTGTTGGTGGAGCTACCGATAGTTTTACGCTGGAAACGACCGGAGCAAGCGGCAACAGTGCAGAATTTGCAGGCATAGTAGCCAATGACATGCCCCAAATCTCGATGATCCAGCTCGACGCATCGGGGGATAATAAATGGGGAATTGATAATATTGAATTCGGTGGTGTCAGCGCGGTCCCCATCCCCGCAGCAGCCTGGCTATTCGGTTCTGCCCTGCTTGGTCTGGGTGTAGTGAAGCGTAGGAAAGCGTAGACTTTTTTCCTGATGCACAGCCCTGCAATGTCGGGGCTTTTTATTGCTTATGATTTGATGCCGCTAACGTCCCGAAATAGGCGAAAGCGGAAGTTCTGCTTACATATTCCATGCAATTTGAAATGTCCGCTATCGGGCTGATAGCGGTAATGGGAAGTGCTGAACGACGGCTTGCGGATATCTGGCTGCGGTGACCCAGGGTGCCAGAATTCCAGCTTTCTTGAGTTCCCAGATCGCCACATACACCCCCCGACTCCCGCCTCACTATGCCAATGGACCAATTTCCCTGAGTCGGACGCTCTGTCTATGCGTGACGCCATGAAATTCATAGAAAATGTCTTGCCCAGAACCCTCGGGTGATTAGAGCGCCCGATTATGAGGCGGTGGGTGTGTGGAGGTTGCGGTCAGTAAGTAGAAGAGCGGTAACGGGTTTTTCTGATGGGGAAGGGCAGGGTAGATGAGACAGACCGTATGCTGAGCTTGGCTGGTGGCAATACCGAGCAAGCTGGCGGTAAGGCGACGAGTTGTAACAGGTTTTCTAAACCGAACTTCGAAACTCTGCCGAGCTGAGCCTGTCGGTTATAGCCAGGGCCAGGCTATCAGTCTTGGCTTTTTTCCCCGCTCATGACTAGCTCTTCCAATTCTTCGACCGCCTGATCCACGGTAAAATGCCCCGCATCTTTGTGTTCGTCAAACAGATTGATTACCCGGTCGGATTTTCGGCCCAGTAGCATTAGCCTCAAATACAGGCTGTCTTCAAGCGTGGGTTTGCGAATTACATCGACCACAAAAACCAATACGCTTATAGGGCTCATCAGCAGGTCACGAAGGGCATCCGCCCCAAGCTTCACCTGGAATACAAGCAGATGGCGCAAGGCCTGGGAAGTGGTCACTTGTGCCTTGGAGTTTTCCCGGATTTTAAAAAACATAAATGCCCTCCGCTAGATGAGTCGCCGACTGCCATGCGGGAAATTCCGCGACGGTGTAATGAGCCATCTCCACCCATGCCGGCGCGATCCTTCAGGCTAGTCCTCTATAGGATGGACCGTAACCTGGGATGGGATATTATCATGACTGCCGGTTCGGTATTTTCTCATTGTGGGCCCATTAGGAAATCCCCAACAATCTTTCGGGCAGACTATTTGCTCACCCCGGGCTCAAAAGGGAGCCTACCCGGGGTAGAAACTCCAATTACACTCGACGCACCTGACGCACTCGACGCCAACCCAGCACTGACAAGGCCTTGAAGGACATGACTTGGCGTCGAGTGCGTCGGGTTGATTTGTAGTTTTTTTTCTGGGAGATTGGGTAGTGGTCGTCTAGGGCTATGCCTAAACCACTGACTGTGGCCATGACCTAAAAATTCTTCACTCATAGGTTTAATTGTCGTGCAGTATCAGGGATAGGCCTTGGGGGGGAGGTTTATTACAGGCCATTGCCCCTACGGCCTTTGCGACAGCTGTAGCTTCGGGACTAAAGTAGAGTATTAATTCACAATGCAGATCCCCCCGGGACTCGTGTCGGGAGAAAATGGCCGCACCGGGTGGCAGGCAATCAGCGTGATTTATACTGTCATATGCTTGAAGTATATTCTGGACCGTGTAGTCGCAAAGCGTTGGATCACCGCAGTTTATTGAATGCCAAGCCATCTTATGCCCTCGCGCATCACTGCTTGCTGGGTGAGCATGCTTCAATTGATATTCTACTGATCGACAATGGTAGGTCATGACGGCACTATGTTCCACGCTTGAGCAACATCCTTTCGATTTTCCCGATAGCTTCTCTTGGTCGTAGTTTTTTGGGGCAGAAAGAAACGCAATTAAGGATGCTCTTGCAACGGAACACGCTATAGGGGTCTTCCAGTTCTTGCAGGCGTTTTTCAGTTGCGGTATCACGGGAGTCGATCAAAAAGCGATAGGCATTCAAGAGCCCGGCTGGCCCGACGTATTTATCAGGGTTCCACCACCATGACGGGCAGGAAGTAGAGCAACATGCACACAAAATACACTCGTAGAGACCATCTAGTTTGGCGCGATCCTCGGGAGATTGCAGCCGCTCGATGGGGGGTGCTGGCTGGTCATTGATAAGAAAAGGCTGGACGCGCTCGTACTGGGTCCAGAACATGGCCATATCGACCACCAGGTCACGGATGACTGGCAGGCCGGGCAAGGGTCTGAGCACAATTTCTGCTCCGCTTGTGTTGGGATAGATACGCTGTCCCGAGGGAAGAGTGCCTCCATGTAACACATCGGAAACACGGGTGATGCAGGCCAGTCCGTTCATGCCATTGATATTCATGCCGTCCGAGCCGCAAACCCCCTCCCGACAGCTGCGTCTGAAGGCAAGTGTCGGATCTGTCTCTTTTAGTCGTTCCAGTAGATCCAGTACCATCATGTCCTGCCCAGGCTGCAGATCGAAAGTGTAATCCTTCATCCAGGGCTCCTCATCCTGGTCCGGGATGTACCGGTAGACACTGATCTTCATAAACATCCACTCCATTGTATGTACCTTGCTCAGCCAGTGAACCCACTAAGCGAAGGCTGCGTTCAGAAATATTGCTCGATGATAATCTGCCCCGGCTTATGTCGCAGGTGTTTGCGCATACCACGCTGTGCCAATAGAGTTTGCATATCAGTGATCATATTATGATTTCCGCAAAGCATCACTGCGCTGTCAGATTCATTTATCTCAAGCCCTGTCCGTTGCTCTAGTTTGCCATTGTCGAGTACGTCGGTAACACGGCCTCTAAAGCCTTCGGGGTTATCTTCGCGTGAAACACATGGGATGTACTGGAAACTGTCGGCGTGTTCACTCTGCACGGCGTCAATTAAATTTCGATAGACGAG
>CBDTVJ010000363.1:0-4774 GCA_965363655.1 uncultured Halieaceae bacterium
TGCAGCAGGTGGAGCAGGGTTTTGATGTGGCGGACAACGTGATTGTGCAGCAGGTGGTGGAGAATGACCTGGTGATTACCTCCGACATTCCATTGGCGGCGGAAGTCATAGAAAAGGGCGCTCACGTGATCACGTCCCGCGGTGAACGTTATACCCGTAACAATATTCGCCAGCGGCTTAACATGCGGGATTTCATGGAAACCATGCGTTCCAGTATGGTGGTGGGCGGCGGGCCTCCAGCGCTTGGCCCCAAGGATAAACAGGCGTTTGGCAACGCACTGGATAGCTATCTTGCCAAATACGCCTGACTCAGTTCATCGAGTGATTATACTTTGGGGTGCAGTTTCACCGGCATAGCAGTGTAACCGTGTACAAAAGAGGAGACTGTACGCACCGGTTCGCCAATGACTTCCACTCGCTCAAAACGCTGCAGGATTTCTTCCCACAGGATTCGCAGCTGTAGCTCTGCCAGGCGGTTACCCATGCAGCGATGGATGCCGAAGCCAAAGGACAGGTGCTTGCGAACATTGGGTCGTTCGATCATGAAGGCATCGGGATTATCAGTGAAGCGTTCATCGCGGTTGCCCGATACATACCACATCACCACCTTGTCACCGGCCTTGATCTGCTGGCCGCCCAGTTCGGTATCGACTTTAGCCATGCGGCGCATATGTGCCAACGGTGTTTGCCAACGTACGGTTTCTGCGACCATGCTGTCGATGAGGTCCGGCTGTGCCTTGAGCTTGCTGAATTCACCTGGATTCTTGTGCAGGGCGAGCACACTTGCGGTCATCGTGCTGCGGGTGGTGTCGTTGCCACCAACGATCAGCAGTACCAGGTTGCCCAGGTATTCCATAGGGGGCATGTTGCGGGTAGCTTCGCCGTGAGCCAGCATGGATATCAGATCGTTACCGGGAGGCAGCTTGACCCGTTCATTCCACAGGCGTGTGAAGTATTCGAGGCAGCCCAGTAGCTCTTCCTGGCGTTGTTCTTCTGAATCAATCAACTCCATGCCCGGGATGGCGGTGGCGACATCTGACCAGCGGGTAAGTTTGCCGCGCTCATCGAAGGGGAAATCAAACAGTGTGGCCAGCATACGGGTAGTCAGTTCTATTGAAACCCGCTCCACCCAATCGAAAGATTCTCCCACAGGCAGGTGATCCAACACGTCAATGGTCCGTTCCCTGATGATCGGTTCGAACAATCGCAGGTTCTCTGCGCCGGTAACCGGGCTGACGACCTTGCGTTGTTCGTCGTGCTTGGGTCGGTCCATGGCGATGAACATGGGCAGGGGGAACTCGAGTTCCGTATCCCGTATGGTGATGGCCGGTTCGGAGGAGAAAATCTCGTGCGAGGTGTCCACCTGCATGATCTCGTCATAGCGGGTAACCGACCAGTAGGGACCAAAAAAGCTGTCGGCGCAGTAGTGCACGGGTGCCTCATCCCTGAGACGTTTAAACCAGCGGCCCTGGGTATCTGCGGCGAACAGGTAGGGGTTGGCCACGTCAATGCTTGCCAGCGGGAGTTGGTAGGGGTCCTGGGTGGCCAGGGCTTCATAATCGTAGTCAGATGCTTCAGCAGACATCACTAACATCCCTAGTTGTGGTAGTCCAATCAGTGTATGCCATGTTTCGCATTTGGCCAAACTCCGTGGCGATAGCGCCATCGCGTTGGCAGCCTGGTTCGTATTGTTGGGCTATTATTGGCAACAGGCACAGTAAACCAGCTCTGGAGGATACGTAATGCAGTACAAGGATATTGAATACACCACTGACGGGCGCGTTGCCACGATCACCTTGAATCGCCCGCACCGGCTGAACGCCATTTCTCTGGGTATGCCCGCCGAACTGGACCATGCGGTGACAACAGCGAACCGCGATGACGGGGTGCATGTGATCGTACTGACGGGTGCGGGCCGGGCCTTTTGCAGTGGCTATGACCTGATCGACTTCGCCGAGGCGGCAGGCGAGCAAGCTGGCTCGCAACTCGGTGGCCCGGATAGTGAATCCTGGGACCCCATGGCCGATTACTACGGTATGCAACAGAATACTGAGCACTTCATGTCCCTGTGGCGCAGTTACAAGCCAACCATTGCCCGTATCCATGGCCCGGCAGTTGCCGGGGGCAGTGATATAGCCCTGTGCTGCGACCTTAGTCTCATGGCGGAGGAGGCGGTGATTGGCTATCCTCCCGCTAGAGTGTGGGGTTGCCCGACGACGGCCATGTGGGTTTATCGCCTCGGTGCTGAACGTGCCAAGCGCATGCTGCTGACCGGTGACCTGGTGAGTGGTGCGGAAGCGGCGGCAATGGGGCTGGTGCTGGAGGCGACACCGCTGGCGCAGTTGGACGAGCGCGTGCAACACTTTGCTGAGCGCATGGCCGGTGTGCCCAAGAACCAACTGATGATGCAAAAGTTAATGGTCAACCAGGCCTACGATAATATGGGACTGCACAACACGCAGATGATTGCCACGTTGTTTGACGGTATTACCCGTCACAGTCCGGAAGGCAAGTGGTTCAAGCAGCGGGCGGAGGATGTGGGTTTCAAGCGGGCGGTGCAGGAGCGCGATAGCGGTGAGCCGATCGCTGCAGGCGTCAGTCGCCCGCTGTCACCGTACCCTGGTTCTACGAATGAATAAGGGCTGGCAATAAGCAGAGGAAAAACGTTATGGACAATATTGCCTTGTGGCAGCGAGCCGCACAGGACGTCCACTGGTTTCACGAGCCGAGCATTGTGCTGGACGATTCAAATCCGCCTTTCTATCACTGGTTTCCCGATGGCGTCACCAATGCCTGTTATAACGCCCTGGATATACATGTGGAGCAAGGCCGGGGTGAGCAGGCAGCGCTGATCTACGACAGCCCGGTCACGGATACCAAGCGACAGTATTCCTATGCGCAATTGTTGGCGGAGGTGGCCCTTTTTGCCGGGGTGCTCCAAGCGCGGGGCGTAAGCAAGGGCGATCGCGTGCTGGTCTATCTGCCCATGGTGCCCGAGGCGGTGATCGCCATGCTGGCCTGTGCGCGATTGGGGGCTGTGCATTCGGTGGTGTTTGGCGGATTTGCCAGTAATGAATTGGCGGTCCGTATTGATGACGCGACGCCGAAGGTGATTGTGTCGGCGACCTGTGGTGTGGAGCCGGCCAGGATAGTGCCCTACAAGCCGCTGCTGGACGGTGCGATTGATTTGGCACAGCACAAACCTGACAGCTGCATTATCCTGCACAGGCCTATGCAAGACGCCCGGATGACGGCTGGCAGGGACGTTGACTGGGATGAGGCCATGGCGAGTGCAGAACCCGCCGCGTGCACACCGGTCAACGCCAATGATCCGCTGTACATACTGTATACCTCAGGTACCACGGGTCAGCCCAAGGGTGTGGTGCGTGATACCGGGGGCAGTATCGTTGCTCTCAAGTGGAGCATGAAGAATATCTACAATACCTCCCCCGGGGATGTCTACTGGGCGGCATCGGACGTTGGCTGGGTGGTGGGCCATTCCTATATCGTCTACGCACCACTGTTTGGTGGCTGTACCTCGGTGATCTACGAAGGTAAACCGGTGGGTACGCCGGATCCGGGTGCATTCTGGCGGGTCATTGAAGAGTACAGGGTCAAAGTGATGTTTACCGCGCCTACGGCCTTTCGAGCGATCAAGAGGGAGGATCCGCAGGGGGAGTATCTTGCCAAATACGACCTGTCGCATCTGCAGGCCCTGTTCCTGGCGGGTGAACGATGTGATCCCCATACCCTGGAGTGGGCCATGGAGAAGCTCAAGGTGCCGGTGATAGACCATTGGTGGCAAACAGAGACGGGTTGGCCAATTTGCAGCAACTGCCTGGGAATCGAACAGCTACCTATCGTGCCCGGCTCTCCGGCCAGAGCGGTGCCCGGCTATGACGTGCAGGTATTGGATGAAGAGGGAGGTCCAGTGGCAGCGGGCGATATCGGAGCCCTGGTGATCAGGAATCCATTACCCCCGGGTAACTTCACCACCTTGTGGAACGCGGATGATCGATTTGTGGAATCCTACTTCAGCAAGTACCCCGGGTATTATGAAACAGGAGACGCCGGCTATATCGATGAAAATGGTTATGTCTTTGTCATGGCCAGGACTGATGATGTTATCAACGTGGCGGGACATCGCCTCTCTACCGGCGCCATGGAAGAAGTTCTCTTTGATGATGATGACGTCGCCGAGTGTGCCGTGATCGGCGTCGCCGATGCGATGAAGGGGCAACTTCCCCTGGGCTTCCTGGTGCTTAATTCCGGGGTGGAGGAATCTCCCGAGGTGGTGGCCCAGCGGATGATCCAGCATATGCGTGACAAGATAGGCCCGGTGGCTGCCTTCAAGCTCTGCACGGTGGTCCAGCGCTTACCAAAGACAAGGTCCGGGAAAATCCTGCGCGGCACCATGCGTAATATTGCCGACGGGGAGGCCTGGAATATGCCGGCAACCATCGACGATCCCGCCGTCCTTGATGAGATTGCAATCGCGCTGCGTGAACTGGGCTACCCCGTTCAATAAGACAGACCTGCCCGTGATGCAATTGCCTGTTAAATAACACACAATGACGCCGATGCAACGACAGTCTATTGTTCGGGAACCCTCTACATGAATATTCTGGAATTCTCCGACCCGCGGGAGCGTCATCTTGGTCGGGCCATCCAAATGCAGGCAGAGCAGCAGGGCGACGCGCTATTCATCATGTTTGGGGAACGGCGTTATACCTATGCCGAGGTAAACCAGCGGGTCAATGAATTAGCAGCGGGA
>CBDTVJ010000364.1:0-4748 GCA_965363655.1 uncultured Halieaceae bacterium
TTCGAGCATTTCGTGGTAGTCACTGGCCAGCAGTTCGCTGCGCTCGTTATCCAGTAGCACAAAATGTGTTTCCAGGGGCCCATCGACATCGCCTTCGTGCCTTGGTCCGGAGTAAAAGCTGGTATAGCAGGTCTGTGCCTGGCCGGTGGCGGAGCGCACCAGCAGACGCTGCAGGGCGGTGGCGTCTTCGGCGCGCGGCAGCACCCGTTCGATCGTGGTACACACGATCAGTATCCTGGGCAGGTTGGCGCAGAGATCGCCATTGCCCTCGTTGGTAATCAGCATGGAGTAACCGTTCTCGGCGACCAGTGCGTTGGCCCCGATAATCCCCACGTCAGCTTGCAGGAAATGCTCACGTAGTACCTGTCGCGCTTCACCGACGAGGTCCGCTGTCTGCGACAGATCCCTCTCTCCGAGGTCGTGCTTTTGCAGGAACAGCTCACGTATCTCGCCGGCTGACTTGTGCATGGCGGGGCCGACGATATGGCTGGGCGTCTCTCCGGCCTGCTGGATAATGTATTCGCCCAGGTCGGTCTCCATGACAGTGAGACTGGCCCGTTGCAGGAAGTCGTTGAGGCCGGTTTCCTCGGTGACCATCGATTTGCCCTTGATGACCCGGCGGGCATCATGTTGCTGGCAGATGTCCAGCACCACGCTGTTGAGTTCCTCGCCGTCACGGGCGAAATGCACATGATTACCATTGTGCACAGCCTGTTTTTCAAACTCGGCGAGGTAATGGTCCAGGTTATCCAGGCTGTGCTGCCGCACCCGCTTCATGTGTCTGCGCAGCGCTTCGAAATTGTCGAACTTATCGACTGCCGCACTGCGAATCAGTGGTGCGAACAATGCCATGGCGTCGCGCCGTTCAGCCTGGCTGCTGTTTTGCAGTGCCTCGCTGGCGTTGTTAAGAAAGTTGTCGCTACGCAGTTCCACAGTCCTTACTTGCCCTTGCCTATGGCGGGCTCTTGCAGCTCGCCCGCCAGCAATTCAGCCACATGGCGGACCTCGAGCTCCTGGCCCAGTCGCTGCGCGCGGCCGGCGATATTGAGCAGGCAACCCAGGTCACCACCGGTCAGTATGCGGGCTCCGGTGGCCAGCACGTTGTTCAGTTTATCGTCCACCATCTTGCCGGAAATCTCAGGCATTTTGGCGCAGAAAGTGCCACCGAAGCCGCAACAAACCTCGGCTTGCTGCGGCTCGCTGACCTCAATGCCGCACAGTTCTCGCAGGAGCTGGCGCGGTTGCTCTTTAATACCCATTTCCCGCAGGCCCGCACAGCTGTCGTGATAGGCAACGCCGGGTAGTGAACGGTGCTGGCCCTTCTGCGGCTTGATGTGCGCGATATCGTTGAGGAAGGTGGTGAGTTCGAAAGTCTTGGCGGCCAGCTGCAGGGCCCGGTCGCGCCATTCACCCTCAAGTAGCCTGGGATAGTGATGGCAAATCATACCGACGCAGGACCCGGAAGGCGCCACCACATATTCTGCCGGTTCCAACAGGGCGATTACCTGTTGCGCCAGGGGCACGGTGGCTTCATAGTCCCCGCTGTTGTAGGCCGGCTGGCCACAGCAGGTCTGCTGCAGGGGAACCGTTACCTCACAGCCTGCCCGCTGTAACAGCTCGATGCTGGCAAAGGCGACGGAAGGGCGAAATAAATCGGCCAGGCAGGTAACAAACAGCGAAACTTTCATGCCCTGGGGCGATGGCGCGTGATCCTGTTGCTGGTCGTTCATACAGGCCGCAGCCCCTCGCTGGTTCGCGCTGTGGAGAGAGCAGAGTGCCCGCGCCGGAGTCGACAGTATATCGAATCGGGCAAAGGGGTGTCGCGTGAAATGGCCACCTGCTAGAAAATTCCCTTTAAGCCTAGCAATAACACCGCCGCAGTTGCAGTGCCCGCTATGGCGATTGCTCCCAAGGCTAGTGGATGCTGGCTTTGCAGAAGTTTGACCATGACTGTGTTGCGATCTACCTTCACGCCGCCAGCCACCAGTGGTCCTACATCCTTGCGTACCTGTTCTCGGGAAAAGGCCGGCAACAGCCGGTTGCCAGTGAATACCAGGACATCGTCGAGCAGCAGGAATGACCCGCGATAGTGTATCTGTGACCCCTCTCCCATGTGATAAATACCGCGGTGATCTACCAGCAGCAGGCTCTGGTCGAGATGGCCAATATTGCCTGGCGGACGCCGACTCCACAGTAGCAGGGCAATCGCGGGACCGCTGAGGGCGATGAGCAGCGCGGTCAGTTGCAATGCGGAGACACTGCTGCCCATGGCCAGTAGTATCAGTGCCGATGCCAGTAAGGTATAGCTGACGCCCCTGCGTCGCAGCAGGGTAATACGGTTTGCTATCGGGTCTATCCACTGCAGTGTGTCTTCGTAGTCGTCCACCGGTTGTGCACCGCGCTCGCGGTGGGATTTGTACACCAGGGTTCGCAGACTCTGCAGGTAACCAAAGCACAGGCCCAGCGCTGTTACCAGGGCGCACAATAGCAGGGCCCCGCGCCATGACAGGGCGGTGACCCTTGCCCGGCCTTGCTGTCCATCAACCAGTTCCTTGAGCAGTGAGGATGCCAGTGGAACTTCAGCCGTGCCCTGGGCATTGAAACGCTGGATTGCAACACTGCGCCTGTCGTTGACCAGGGTTTTCATCGCCCAACTGCTTAGTTCCAGCGCGCCTTCTTTGAAGGGGATTTCCACCTCGTCGAGGAAGTTCCAATCCGCGTCGAAGCGGTATAAACCCATGCTGCCATTCTGTGGGTTGACCAGGTTTACCCACCATGCGTCGGCCGACCAGACAAAGTCTCCGGTGCTGGTCTGCTCGAGTTTGGTGGCGGCAGGGGGGAGTAGCAGGACTTCGTCCAGTTGCTGCCCGAAAGCGTTGTCGTCATAACGAAATACACTGATTGCCGGGCCCAGTGCGCTATTCATGAACAGTAAACCCGAATTCAGGCGCAATGCCGGGCGCTCGGGCATCGCTATATCTTTGCGCTGCAGGATCTTGCCCTGCGCATCGACCTTCAACAGCTGTTTGCCCGCTGTGTCCGCCAACAGCAGGGTGTTGTCGATGGCATTGATCGCAAAAGCGCCAATGCGGATGTTGGCCAGTTCTGCAGCAAAGGGTAGACACCTGGACAGTGCCAGCTGGCAGCGCAGCAGAACCGGGGCTGCAACTGCGGCGGGAGCTTCTCCAGTCGCGAGCAGTTGTCCGAGAGCGATCAGGTCGCCGTCGCTAGCAAATGCCATGGGACCCTGCAATTGGTCAAGTCCCAATTCCTCCAGGGCGACCTGCCTGGTACCGATACCCGCGCGGTCGTGAAATAGCAGCCAGTCTCCCGCGAGCATTACCAGGCCGTGTTGGGGGTCAATGGCGATGACGCTTGCCCCGGCGAGGTCAGGGCTGGGGGGGTGGCGTAGGAATGCGCCAGTCAGGATCAGCAGGCCAGCCAGGGCGAGTGCACCAAGGGTGAACCCCTGACCTTGGCGCTGCCTGGCCCGTGCTGCCCGGCTGCGCACTTCCGGCGTATTGCGAAATGCCTGAAGTTGGTACAGGTTGGGTTCACCGGGCTGGCGTTTGCGCCTGATTTCAGCAGCCGCTGCCTGGCCGGACAGGCGTTGCGGAACTTCGATGTTGGTCTTGACCCGGGCCTTGGCCGGCTTCAGGGACAACGGGCTCGATAGCGCTTCCTCGGCCTTTTCTATGCGGGTCGCACTCTGGCTGGCGGGTTGCTGTAGTGCCTGCTCTTGCTGTCGTTGCTGGGGCCGCGCCGCAGGTGTTGCAGTCGGTGAGCGCCGGCGTTCGAGTGACTTTCGCTGGGCTGCGGCCCTTTTGTCTTCAGCGTCCGCCTTGATGCGGACTGTTGCTACTTCCGTCTGGCGCTTTTTCTCCGCCAATTCGGCTTGCAGTTTCGCTGCCTGTTCATCTTCCTCTCGTTGAATCTCGTCCAGCTCGGCTTGTAGTCTGGCGGCTTCTTCCGCTTCGCGGCGCTGCTGCTCCTCCTGTTCGGCCTGTAATCTGGCGGCTTCTTCGGCTCTGCGGCGTTGTAGTTCCTCCACTTCGGCCTTCATTCGGGCCGCTTCTTCCGCTTTGCGGCGTTCCTGTTGCTCCCGCTCCTCCTGTTCGGCCTGTACTCTGGCGGCTTCTTCCGCTTTGCGGCGTTGCAGTTCCTCCAGTTCGGCCTTTATTCTGGCCGCTTCTTCGGCTTTACGGCGTTGCTGTTCTTCCCGTTCGGCTTGTAGTCTGGCGGCTTCTTCCGCTTTGCGGCGTTGCAGTTCCTCCAGTTCGGCCTTCATGCGGGCCGCTTCTTCCGCTTTGAGGCGTTCCTGTTGCTCCCGCTCCTCCCGTTCGGCCTGTAATCTGGCAGCTTCTTCGGCTTTACGGCGTTGCTGCTCTTCCCGTTCGGCCTTCATTCGGGCAGCTTCTTCCGCTTTGCGGCGTCTCAGTTCCTCCTGTTCGGCCTGTAATCTGGCAGCTTCTTCTTCTCTACGGCGTTCCTGCTCTGCCCGTTCGGCCTGCAGGAGGGCGGCTTCTTCAGCTTCACGACGCTTCTGCTCCTTCCGCTCCGCCTGTACCCTGGCGGTCTCTTCGGCTTTACGGCGTTTCTGCTCTGCCCGTTCGGTCTTCAGGAGGGCGGCTTCTTCAGCCTCGCGACGCTTCTGCTCTTCCTGCTCCGCCTGCAGTCTGGCGGTTTCTTCCGTTTTGAGGCGTTTCAGTTCTTCCAGTTCGGCCGTGAATCTGGCCGCTTTTTCCGCT
>CBDTVJ010000365.1:0-4748 GCA_965363655.1 uncultured Halieaceae bacterium
TGAAGGTATCAATGTAATAAACGCCTCGCAGCTTACACCCGGGTGCTTGTGTATGCGGGAAAATCAGCCATAATTACCATTAATTCTTCCATAGTGTCCTAGCGATGTGCTTTCAGTTCAATAACCTCCGCCCACGCAATACTACGATGATCGTTACTCTCCTTGGAGGGGGGCTCATTATGCTGCAATTGTTGGCCGTGCCAGCGGTCAAGGCGGTGGAGGAGCTCTCGGCCCGGGAACTGGGATCGCACTGTGCACTGCTCAGAAGCGACCCTGAAGGGGTCGATGCCCAGTACTGTATTCGCTATATCCAGGGGTTCATTGACGGTGCTGTCGCGACCGATGTCCGCGTCATGTTGAATGCCGAGGATACGCCGGACCGCGAGGAGACTTTCAGTGAACGCGCCAAGCGTACACGGATGCCCAGTCGTGCGGACCGCTTTCGAGCATCAAGCCTGGCCGGTTTTTGCCTCGGTGACCCGCTGCCATTGCGGGATGTGGTCGGTGTGGTGGTGGCTGACCTGGCGGCCCTGCCCGAACACAAAGGGCAAGATGCGACGGCCATGGAAGTTGTTTACGCCTCGCTGCAGCGACATTACCCTTGTGGATTATGAGCCGATTGCGATTCAGGCCTGCGCCTCAGCGAGGTGAAGCGCGCCTCCCGGCTGTGTTGTTGCTGCTACTGGTTCTTGCTGTCTCGTGGGTACTCTGGTCGGGCCTCTACAAACCACTGGTACTGGGCCTGGGAGCATTCTCTTGTGTCCTGAGCGTCTACATGGCCCATCGCATGGGTTTTTTTCGCCATCAGGCTATAGTGACATTATTGCCACGTTTACCAGGCTATTGGTGGTGGTTGTTACGCGAGATAGTTGCGTCA
Organism: uncultured Halieaceae bacterium; assembly: GCA_965363655.1. Lineage (GTDB taxonomy): Bacteria > Pseudomonadota > Gammaproteobacteria > Pseudomonadales > Halieaceae > Marimicrobium. The sequence continues at coordinate 878 of CBDTVJ010000365.1, forward strand.
AGCGTCGAGGTTGCCAGGTTAATCCTGAAGCCATCCCTGCCTATAAGCCCGACCGTGGTGGAACTTCAGGCGGAAACCCAAAGCGAGGTAGGCCTGGTGATTCTCGGCAACTCTATTACCCTGTCTCCCGGGACGGTCACCCTGGATGTACACGAGGGACAACTATTGGTCCACTGCCTGACCAGTGAGAGCGCCGGAGCATTGCAGGACGGCGAGGCCAACCGGCGCGCCGCCCAGTTGGAGACTGGCTAAGCATGTATATTCTGGTGTCGGTTGCCATTTTGGTAACTATGGTACTGGCCCTGGTGAGGGCTCTGTTGGGGCCAACTGTGTACGACCGCGTACTGGCGGTAAATGTCTTCGGCACCAAGACCGTGCTGTTGCTGTCGGTCATTGCCTTTCTTTACGGCCGGCCCGATTTTCTCGATCTGGCACTGGCCTACGCGCTGATTAATATGGTCGGTATTCTCGCTGTGCTGGAGTTCTTTCAGAAACGTTCCCGAAGAGAAAATAGGGCCGAAAGTGATTGATATAGCTCTCGATCTTCTGAGCTGGATTTTGCTAGCCCTGGGCGGCGCCTGCGTGTTAATCGGTGGCGTCGGCGGCCTGCGTCTTCCCGACTTTTATACTCGTATTCACGCGGCCAGCCTTACCGACACCATGGCAACCATCCTGATCTTTGTTGGCATAATGCTGCAATCCGGCTTCTCCCTGGCCACCATGAAGCTGCTCGCTATCATGCTGTTCCTGCTGCTGACGGGCCCCACTGCCACTTATGCGCTGGCCAATGCCGCGTTGTTGTCCGGTCTCAAACCGGATGCCGGAACAGTGGCCGACAAGCACAAGGAGAATGCAGGGGCATGATTATCGTTTTCGCGCTGTTCCTCCTGACCTTACTGGTGATTACCGCGGTGGCTATAGTTCACACCGAGAATCTATTCGTGGCGGTTATGTTGACCTCTATTTTCAGCCTGCTGATGGCGGCCAACTTTTTCATTCTCGATGCTGCAGATGTGGCGCTAACTGAGGCAGCGGTAGGAGCCGGAGTAACCACAGTAATTTTCCTGAGCGCGCTGGCCCTGACTGGTGAACGGGAGAAGCCATCCCTGGGCGGGCGAAGTGTCGCGCTAGGCACGGTCGGGGTGCTGGCTCTGTTGATCATTTACGCGACCTTCGACAAGCCACGGCTCGGTGACCCGGATGCGCCTGTACATCAGCACGTGGCGCCCTGGTATCTGGAGAAAACCCCGGAATACATCGATATTCCTAATGTGGTCACGGCGATCCTGGGCAGCTTTCGCGGTTACGACACACTGGGGGAGGTGTTTGTGGTCTTTGCCGCCTGTATCGGCGTTTTGTTCATACTCGGTGTGCGGCCTTCCCGGCAACCCGTCGAGCGACGCGACGAGAGCTCCGGCTTGCGTCACCACCTGATACCCCAGGTGGTAGGCCGACTGCTGGTTCCCTTCATCGTGCTGTTTGGCCTCTATATCCAGTTTCACGGAGAGTATGGCCCGGGAGGAGGTTTTCAGGCTGGCGCTATTATTGCTACCGGCGTCATTCTTTATGCGCTGCTCGAAGGTGAAGCAGAGGCGCTGCGCGCAGTGCCGCGCTCGGTGCTGCTAGGCATGGTGGTGGGTGGCGCAATGCTCTACGGCGCTGTGGGGGTTGTCTGTATGCTCATGGGTGGTGCCTTCCTGGACTATTCGGTACTGGCCGCCGACCCGGTGTTTGGGCAGCAGTTGGGTATTCTGGTTATCGAGGCCGGCGTGGGTATGGCAGTATGTGGTGCCCTGCTGTCTATCTTCCACGCCTTCGCCGCACGCGAGAGCCTCTCATGAAATTGCTGGAATTACTCGGGTATTTCAATTACTGGGTGTTCGCCATCATTCTGATGGTGGGACTGTACGCGGTGATCAGTAAAACCAACCTGATCAAAAAACTCATCGGCTTGTCGATATTTCAGTCAGCCGTATTTCTGATGTACATCACCATGGATAAAGTGGAAGGGGGCACCGCGCCCATCATACAGGCCGGCGTGGACGATCAGGTGTTCTCCAACCCGTTGCCACAGGTGTTGATACTCACCGCCATCGTCGTAGGGGTATCTACACTCGCACTGGGTCTCGCTATCGTAGTACGTATAAATGAATGTTATGGCACGATCGAAGAGCGCGAAATTCTGGACGCTGACTGATTGATATGGACCTTATAGCGCATCTGCCTGCTTTACAGGTGGTGGTACCGATGTTGTCGGCACCGCTGGTGGTACTGTTGCAACCGCGGGGCCTGGCCTGGGCAGGCGCGACTGCCGCTGGGCTGGCAAGCTTTGCTATTGCCGTGGCGCTGACGATGGCGGTATTGGATGGCCAGACCCAGGTGTACGCCATGGGCGGCTGGCCGGCCCCTTACGGCATCGCGCTGTCAGTGGATGCCTTTAGTGCGCTGATGCTGCTGGTGGTGACAGGGGCGGGTGTCGCGGCATTGCTCGCAGCCAGGCCCAGCATCGATCAGCAGATCGAGCCTGAACGCCAGCCGCTGTTCTATTCGGCCTGGTTACTGGCTCTGGCCGGCCTTGTGGGTATTCTCGTGTCAGCAGACGCGTTTAATATCTTCGTCTTTATGGAGATTTCCTCGCTGGCCAGCTACATCTTGATAGCCGGTGGACCAGATCGGCGTGCACTGCCCGCAGTTTTCAAATACCTGATAATGGGCACTATAGGCGCGACCTTTTACCTGATCGGTGTTGGCCTGATCTACATGATGACCGGTACTCTGAACCTGGCTGATATGGAAGTGCGTCTCGGCGAGGTGACCGACCTGAACCCGATATTGGTGGCGGCGGGGTTCATCACCATTGGTTTAGCGCTCAAAGCCGCAGTGTTTCCTCTCCATGTCTGGCTGCCCAACGCTTACACACAGGCACCGCATATGGTGACTGTGTTCCTGGCTGCCTGCGCCACCAAGGTGGCGCTGTACGTATTGATTCGCTTCGACTACATGGTGTTGCAGGCAACACTCGAGGACCACGAAGTACAGTTCGCACTGTTCGCCATGCCGCTGGCGATTCTAGGTATTCTTGTTGCTTCCGCGGTCGCCATGTTCGAGGGGCATCTCAAGAGACTGTTGGCGACGTCATCGGTGGCGCAGATTGGCTACATCCTGTTGGGCGCCAGTTTCGTCAGCCAGGCAGGTCTTACCGCCAGTATCGTGCACCTGTTCAACCATGCTCTGGCCAAGGGCGGCCTGTTCCTTGCCGTTGCCTGCCTCGCCTACCACTATCGCGACCTGCGCCTGGACCAACTCGGCGGTGCCGCCGCGCGCATGCCTTTGACCTGTGCTGCGTTGCTAGTGTGTGGCTTCAGCCTGATAGGCATTCCCGGTACTGCGGGGTTCATCAGTAAGTGGCTGCTTATTAGTGCCGCCCTGGATAGCGGCCCCTGGGGCTGGTGGCTGGTGGCTGTAATCCTGGTCAGCTCGCTGATGGCTGTGGTTTATATTTGGCGCATTGTCGAAGCCCTGTACTTCGGGGTATCCGTCGAGGGCGATAGCCCGGCGTCGGAAGCACCACTGCAATTGCTATTGGTTACCTGGTTGGTCGCGCTACTGAACATCGTCTTCGGGCTGTTTCCCGGCATTCCATTGGAACTGGCCAACAGCAGCACCGCGACCCTGCTGGTGGGGGGGGCGCCGTGAACCCGGAAACGGCCATCCTGATGGCAATCGGTCTACCCCTGGCCGGAGCGCTCGCCATCGTCCTCGCGGGACGCGTAAGCCCCAATCTGCGTGAGACTGTTACGCTGGTTACCGCCGCGACCCTGGTCTGGGTTGTCTGGGGACTGCTGCCAACCCTGATGGAGGGCGGACGACC
>CBDTVJ010000366.1:0-4732 GCA_965363655.1 uncultured Halieaceae bacterium
ATTCGCTTGGTGAAAAGCCTGCTTTCACCCGAAGCGACTGAAAAACACTCTCCCACCCGGGACCGCCTCAGCGAAGCGAATCCCAAAGAGCATATACTGATCGATGTCCCGCTAAATACGCAGTGAGCTATAAAAAAGGGGCCAACAGGCCCCTTGATAATTTTAACGCGGGAGACGGTTAGACAATACGCTTCATCGCAGTCATATAACCGCGCAGCTTCTTGCCAACAACCTCAACCGGGTGAATACGAATCGCCTCGTTCACCGCGATCAGCTCCGCGTTGTCGACACCATTGTCACCTTCAATGCCCCTGCCGATAACATCCGTATCGATCTTGCTCATGAAATCCGCCAGCAGCGGACGACAGGCGTGATCGAACAGATAGCAGCCGTATTCCGCTGTGTCGGAAATAACCACGTTCATTTCATACAGCTTCTTGCGTGCGATAGTGTTGGCGATGAGAGGCGTCTCATGCAGCGATTCGTAGTAGGCCGATTCGTCGATGATGCCCGCCGCTACCATAGTCTCAAATGCCAGCTCCACACCGGCTTTAACCATGGCAACCAACAGGATGCCGTGATCATAGAACTCCTGCTCGGAGATTTCAGCGTCGGTATTGCCAGATTTCTCAAAGGCCGTTTCTGCTGTGGCGGCGCGCCACTGCAGCAGGTTGGCGTCGTCATTGGCCCAGTCTTCCATCATGGTCCTGGAGAACTCGCCAGTCATGATGTCGTCCTGGTGCTTCTCGTACAGGGTACGCATGATGTCCTTCAGTTCTTCTGCCAGGTGGAAGGCGCGGATTTTGGCCGGGTTTGACAGGCGGTCCATCATATTGGTGATGCCGCCATACTTCAGGCCTTCCGTGACAGTCTCCCAGCCGTATTGAATCAGTTTGGAGGCATAGCCGGGCTCCAGGCCTTTCTCGACCATCTTGTCATAGCACAGGATGGCGCCGGTCTGGAGCATGCCGCACAGAATGGTCTGCTCACCCATGAGGTCCGATTTCACCTCGGCAATAAAGGATGACTGCAATACGCCGGCGCGATGGCCACCGGTACCCGCCGCATAGGCTTTGGCAAGTTCCAGTCCGTCGCCATTGGGGTCGTTCTCTGTGTGTACTGCGATCAGTGTGGGTACGCCGAAGCCACGCTTGTATTCCTCGCGCACTTCCGTACCGGGGCACTTGGGAGCGACCATGATGACGGTGAGGTCATCGCGGATCTTCATGCCTTCTTCCACGATATTGAAACCGTGGGAGTAGGCGAGGCAGGCATCTTGCTTCATCAGGGGCATGATGGCGTTGACCACCTGGGTGTGCTGTTTGTCCGGGGTCAGGTTGAGCACCATGTCGGCCTCGGGAATCAGTTCCTCATAGGTACCTACGGTAAAGCCGTTTTCAGTGGCGTTTTTCCAGGATTGGCGCTGCTCGACGATAGCGCTTTCACGCAGGGTGTAGGATACGTCCAGGCCGCTGTCGCGCAGGTTCAGGCCCTGGTTCAAGCCCTGGGCGCCGCAGCCCACGATAACCATTTTCTTGCCACGGATTTTATCCACGCCATCGGCGAATTCTGAGCGATCCATGAAGCGGCATTTGCCTAATTGCTGGAGCTGCAGGCGCAGTGGCAGGGTGTTGAAGTAATTCTGTCCCATATCTAGGTCCTCTGGAAGTTGATTGAACGATGGAGGCGAACAGTACGGTAAATTCGGGCTTGCGTAAAACGCTATATAGGTAATACTGTGTTGCGTTTATTGCAATAATGAATGTTATTTTCATCTTCAGGTGAGGTTTATGGATACGCGGGCCCTGGCTGTTTTCCTCTCGGTTGCCGATACGCTTAACTTCAGCCGTAGCAGCGAACTGTTGCATATGAGTGTGTCAGCAGTCAGCAGGACGATACAGCGCCTGGAGGACGAGCTGGGACAGCCCCTGCTGGAACGTGATAACCGGCGGGTGTGCCTGACCGGAGCGGGGCGCGAGTTCAGGGAATATGCGCGCAACTCAGTGGCCGAGTGGCAGCAACTGCGGCGTAAACTGGGGACGGACGAGGAACTCGCGGGGGAGGTCAGTCTGTACTGCTCGGTGACCGCGACTTACAGCGTATTGGCACCCATCCTGGAGGCTTTTCGCGGGACTCACCCGTCGGTGGAAATCATGATGCACACCGGTGACCAGGCCGATGGTATCAGTCGCATACTCGACGGTCAGGACGATGTCGCTGTCAGTGGCCGTCCCAGCCAGCTGCCCCGTCGTCTCGAGTTCCTTCCCTTGCTGGAATCGCCACTGCAGTTCTGTATGCCTGCTGCAGACTGTGCGGTGCGCGACCTGGTCATGGCAGGTGATGGCGCAGAAGAGGATATTGATTGGGGCGGTATTCCCTTTATCGTGCCGGAGCGGGGTGTGACCAAGGAGTTGCTGGATAACTGGTTCAGCGAGCGGGGAATCCGTCCGCGGATCTATGCCCAGGTGGCTGGACATGAGGCCATCGTGGCGATGGTAGGCCTCGGGCTGGGTATTGGAATAGCGCCCCAGTTGGTCATAGAGGCCAGTGGTATCGCGCCACGGGTCAGCCCGATCCCGGTGTCCGACGGCCTGCCTCCGCTGACTGTTGGCCTGTGCAGCCTGGGACAGAGGTTGGCCAGCCCATTGGTAAAGTCACTGTGGGATGTTGCAGGGCAGACCTACAGCGACCGGGTTTGATACTATATAAGGCGGACACCAATAGTGAGTAACGGCATGGACAAGCAGGACGAGATCGCCAGCGGTCAACAGCAGGAGCCCTTACAGGACGAAAAGCGCTCAGGCCCGGTCAGTGCAGCGCCGCGCCTGGATATGTTGGTTGACGAACACGAGGAGGAAGTGTCGGAGAATGGCCGGACCGTTCGCCGCAAAGGGATTTACCTGCTGCCCAACTTATTCACCACCGGGGCCCTGTTTGCCGGTTTCTATGCGATTATTGCCGCGATGCGCGGAGATTACGAAAGTGCCCCCATCGCAATTCTGGTTGCCCTGGTCTTTGATGGGCTGGATGGCAGGGTGGCACGCCTCACCAACACTTCCAGCAAGTTTGGCGCGGAGTACGACAGCTTGTCAGATATGGTGTCCTTCGGCTTGGCCCCCGCGCTGGTGATCTTCAGTTGGGCCTTGGGTGATCTGGGGAAATTTGGCTGGAGTGCTGCCTTTATTTATGTGGCGTGTGCGGCTCTGCGCCTGGCTCGCTTCAATACCCAGATCGATACGGCGGACAAAAATTACTTCACTGGTTTGGCCAGTCCGGCAGCTGCGGCGATTATCGCTACCACTGTTTGGGTGTGTCATGACCTGGGGTGGGTGGGAGCAGATTTACCCCGGGAACTGGCGATTCTGGTGGGTGTGCTGACTGCAACGGTCGGCTTCCTTATGATCGCCAATTTTCCCTACTATAGTTTCAAAGGTGTCGATTTTCGTCGTCGAGTCCCCTTTGTGGTCATGATTGCGGTAGTGTTCATTTTTGGATTGGTTACCGTGGACCCTCCAACAGTACTGCTTATAAGTTCCTTGCTTTACGCGGCCTCGGGGCCAGTGATGCTGCTGCTGAAGCGTCGGCGGGAATAGCCGCATTGCCTGCATTGTGTGGTTTGTCCGCGCCAACTGAGGCCGCAGTTACTGGCGGCGCCCCGTTGAACTAGAAGACCGCTGCGTCTGCCGGTGGTGGTTTTAACACCAATGAGGGGCAGACGCCGTATTCTGATGTGACCTCCTACTGCAACTTCTACGAATTTGGCACCGACAAAGGAGATCCCTCTCGTTATGCACATCAAATGACTGTCGACCCCTGATCCATTGCAGTTACCGGTGAAGTAGGCAGGCCCGGCAAGTTACATCTTGAAGATATTCTCAGCAGTTTTGATCTGCAGGAGCGAATCTATCGCCTGCGCTGTGTGGAGGCCTGGTCCATCGTTGGTATACGCCTGACTGAGAAGCAGCCGCAAACTACCTGGCAGTCTCTGGCACCCAGGGAGTATGGGTTTTATGCCAACGTCAATCCTGAGGTCGATCATCCGCGCTGGAGCCAGGCCACGGAGCGACGTTTACCCTCGACACTGTTCAAGCCCAACCGTATGCCCACACGGATGTTCAATGGGTATGCGGAGTAGGTGGCCGATCTTTATCAGGGAATGAATCTGGCCCGATACTACTGAGCATGGAAAGAGCAATACGGTATGGGGTTTTCTGCCTTTGCCTTGTGCCTTTGCTGGCCTTGATCTATTGGGTGGCCACTGACGGGCTGGGGCCGGATTCTGCCGAAGCGCTGATGCATTTCACGGGAGAGTGGTCCCTGCGCCTGCTACTGTTGACCTTGCTGGTTTCTCCACTGCGTGCGCTTGCATCGCCTGGTGTATCCCGCAGTGCTGTTGGCCTGCCTGCAACTCTTGTGGCAGGCGCGCTCCGATATTGGTGAGGCGCTCGTCTACCTGGGCGTGGCGGCCATTTTGCTAAGCTGGAGGTTGAGGCGCCGTCACCGTAGGCAAGTTAGAGCTGCGGCGGTTGGTGTTCAGTAATAGCGCCTCTGTAGAGGGCGCCTTTATTGGTCATTTTGGCTGAAATTTGCTCGGTTTTTTGGTGCCGGGAAAAAACCCATAAATATTTCTGTAAAAGGCCTTGCAGGGGCAGGGTCGATGCGTATAATGCGCATCCTCGGTTGGGGTAGCCCCCACCGTTATCTGCGCCCTGGCGGTAGCAGATGTTGTTTA
>CBDTVJ010000367.1:0-4729 GCA_965363655.1 uncultured Halieaceae bacterium
GCAGTAGCAGTAGCAGTAGCAGTAGCAGTAGCAGTAGCAGTAGCAGTAGCAGTAACAGGAAGCTGGTTCGCGCTATGGTCCCGCTGGGCGGTACCAGATAGAAGAAGTATAAGCCCTCTCCTGAATAGTATCCGGCTGATCGGCAGCATGTTCCAATCCCAGTGCAATTGCATCCAGCAGGGAATGGCGGGCCGTAGGTATCTGCAGTACGCGCGCGTAGTAAAATGCGGATTGCCCGGGATCAAACACCGGGTCTATCCACACTGTTGCCAGTTGCGCCGAGCCTATGCGGTTGTCCACCTTACCGGTTCTGAGGTCCACGGAGTTGCCAACCGGCAGCAGGGAGCCATCGGCCTGCAGGCTGCGCTCATCGGACCAGGCGACGTTGAATACTCTCTCGCGGGACGTGCCGGATTGGTCCAACCAGCCTTTCACAATCTGGATGCGATCAAGGTTGGCGCCTTTAGGGTCCTTGGCCGCCATTACCAGGAAAGAGGGGGCTGCAGCCTGTTGCAGTTCGCCACCCATGGGTACCCCCCGCGCAGTGGCGTAGGCGTGCAGATTGGCATTCTCAAGGTCGGCAGCTGTGAAATCGTTGCCGCCGTAAAACTGCACCGCGATGCGGGGGCCGGTTGTGGCGTAGACCTCCCTGCGCTCCATGGCCGCCAAAATCGCAGTGCGGGTATTGCTCTGGGCCCATACTGCCGCCATGCCTGAAGCGGACATTGCCCAGCCGCTGGTACCCGGAGTTTCGGGGTGCCACTTGCTCTGTTTGTTAGCGGGAATTGAGTCAGTGGCCAGTTTGCCGTGGAAGTTGTCCTCCTCCGCTGAGGAAAGAGCAGTATGTGCATCGGTTGAGCCGATCACGCCCAGAACATAGGGGTTTTGCCCCAGTTTGTTCTCCAACTCCAGGCCCTGTTTCAGTGCCTCCCTGACGAAATCGCCGCGCTGGGGAAGATACTCTGTCCAATAGCGCTGGATGTAAAAGGGGTAGTTTTCAAAATCCGCGAACTCATCCTGTGGTGAGAACTTCGAGTGGGTTTCCGAGTCCCCTTTGATCTGGGTGATCTCGGCAATGCGCTCCCACTTGCTGCGCAGCGCCACGTATTCTTCGGTGAAGGGCTCTCCGCGCAGGGATTCGTCAGGGAACATATAGCCCTTGGAGATATTGGAGTTGTGCGGGATAGCGGTGAAACGGGCGCCGGTGGCCTCGCTGGTCTTCTCCAGCCAGGCCCACAGGTCTTCGGGGAAGGGGCTGTCGTCCAGGCCAAAGGGGTCATACTGCTGGGCAGTCTGCGCGTCGCTGTCGGTGACTACCACACGGTGCAGGTTGGCACCTGCGGGGATGGCGCTCCACTCCCAGCCAATCATGGCGGTGAACTCCCCTGGGCGATTATATTTGTCTGCGGCATCTGTGATGATGCGCCAGGTATCTATCTCCACCTGCTTTGGCATGGGCAGCAGGCTAAGGTCGCTGCTCTGTATGCTGCTGTTGGTGGCGTCTTCCAGAGGGCTTACCTCGGGATCCGGCAAGACTGCCACGAACAACTTGCGGCCATCCCCGCTGTCGATGGCGCGATTCAACAGGTAGGCCGCAACCCAGGCTTTGATAGTGTCCCAGGGGCCAAGATCGGATGTATCCACGCCATTGCGATGGATGTTGCGAATCTGCCCCAGAAACTCCGCGTGGTCAGATACCACCAGGAAATCCAGCGGTGTGCCAATCTGCACCCGTGCCTTGTGATAGGGGTGCACCACTGGCATGCCCTGGGCATAGCGATAAGCCGTGTCTGGATCTGCCGTGAGATTGTTATTGGCGTAGGCGTCTGAGGAGTAGGTGGTATGGAGGTGGGTATCTCCCCATAGCAATTGCCGGTCCTGGGCACTCGCCGTGATCGTGGTAAATGCTAAAACGAAAGCGATAGTGATGCGCATGGGGTTTCCTACTGGTTGGCCAGCGCTATTTATAGGTTATGGGGAGGGGATGTGCAATACCGGCTGAAGGACGTTTGAACAACTGGGTTTCCTTAGGTATAGGGCAGAAAATCAAAAGAGTAGTTTACCCTGGTGGCACTAACCTGGGCGGCACCAAACTGGATAAGCTTGATCCGCGAAAGGATCTTTCGCGTCAGTTCCACACCGGCGAGCTCGCTGGACAGGAGCTTCAATTCTGCAATCCCGCCGCTGGGATCTATTACCATTTCAAAGACCAGTTTGCCTTCCAGCAAGGGATCCTTGCGCAGGGCTCGATTATAGATAGCGAATATAGCGCCTTTACTTTTGTCCATCACGCTGCGAATGGACTCGTCGCTGCGTCCCCCCAGACGCTGGGATTGATCTTGTCCACCGGGCTTCTTTGCTTTCTCTGCCGTGCCTGCAATAGCGCTTTGCACAGTCGTTGTTTTCCTGCCGGAGAGCGCTGGCCCACCGGTGTCAGTACTCAGGGCTGCGGTCTGGATGCCGCCGCTGTCAGCTGCTGCGGTGCTGGTGACAACAGAGCGCTGTAGTTGCGCAGCGTCAGATGCCCCGCGGCTGGTGCGGGTCTGGTTCATGGAGTCGACGTCGACCGTGTCTCGCAGCGATTGCAGGTCATCCTGAAACGCCAGTACGCCAGCAACGGCCGCCGCCTTGCGCGCTTGCGCAAGGGTATCTACCGGCTCGGGTTTTGGTGCTGGCCTGGGCTTGGGTGGCGTAACCGGTTGTGGCTTCTGTACCTCTTCTACCGTTGGCTGTGGCTTTGGTTTGACCGGCTTGGGTATCGGTTTGGGTGGCGGTATTAACTTCTCTTCCAGCACCACGCGCGTCAGTGGCTGCGTCTCTTCCTGCTGCGCGCCTGCAATCTCCTCAAGAGGCAGCAGGGGAATAGCGATGGCCAACACCACAAACATGGCCAGGGCATTGCGCAGTATTTTATAGAAACGCCTGTCTTCCTCACGGGAGGATTCCCAGGGAAGTTGCAGCTGCGGTGTCAGCGATAGGGCGCTCATAAACCTATCCCTGTCATTGCCAGGGTTGTCCCCTCAGGTACCCCGGTCTCCTCCGGGGCGCTGTTGACGGCCAGGGAGATATCCCGATAGTTAGTGGCTGCACAAGTGGCGATAATACGCTTGAGTAAGCTATACGGCGTAGCCCTGTCACCCATGATGATAACGGCCCGCCCGTTGGGCTGCCCTGTCTTATCGAAAACCTGATCCGCCACAGCGGCGGCTGCCAATGCCTGCTCTAATGTAGCCAGGGTGTCGGCCGTTGTGGCCAGTGCCTCATCCACCGTACTGATACTGCGCCCATGCATGACAATGTCCGTGGCCGTGACCTTGATCGTCAGGGTCGCCTCCGGGCGCGTTTCCGAGACGGATTCCGGCAGCGTAATATGCTCGTCCGCTTGCAGCACTTCCACGTCGCCGTTGTTCACGATCAGGAACAGCACCAGAATGGTGAAGATATCCATCAGTGACACCAGGTTGAGCTTCGCCGGCCTGGCCATGCGCTTGTGGTTACGCGCCAGGCGACGTGAACGCAGGGAAGTGCTCATCCTGTGCCTCCAATGACCAACGGCGGCGCATCACCGAATGAAATCTGCGGGAACAGGGCGGCGTTAACCACAGACGCTGCCACCAGCGCCTTGAAAGAACGTACGGTATCCATTGCGTAGACAATGGTTTGGTAATCTACATCTGGCTCCGACAGGATGGTAATGGACTGCTTTTCAATGCCTTGCTCGCGCAACTGTCGTTTGACCTCTTGTAGTACCAGGCTCAGCAGTTCAAAGTCGTACTCTCCGTCGCCGGTCATTGGTATCTCCTTCAACAGTACCCCACGTGGATAATCTACGCGCATGCTCCGTGAGCGAATGATCAGTTCCACCGCCTGTTTGTTCTCCTCACTGAGCTCCCCGCTAGCCGCTGCTGGTACCACCAGGTCAACGACGGTGATCCGCGAAAACACCATTCCCAATAGCAGGATCGGCACGAGCACGATCATGAGGTTCATGAACGCCGTGATGTCCAGCTCAGCCTCGACAGCACGGGGATGCCTGTTGCGTTTCATGCCGCTTCCACTGTCCTGGCGCCCAGAGCGCTGCCTTCACCCTCTACCAGGAGATTGAGGACTTTCACGCTGGCCATTTCGAAGCTGTCGACGATCTCGGCGGTTTTCGTCTGTAGCACGGCGTGTAACAACACCAGTGGAATCGCAGAAATAAGGCCAAAGGCGGTGGTGTTCATGGCCACCGAAATGGAACTCGACAGGAGGCTGGCCTTCTCGGTCGGTGCAGCATCGGCCACCGCACTGAAGGCCGCAATGAGGCCGACAATGGTGCCCAGCAGCCCCAGCATGGTGGCTACATTTGCCAGTGTGGCCAGGTACTGGGTGCGTTTCTCCAGGCCAGGCAAGGCATCCATCACACCTTCTTCCATGGCCGATGAGATGTCGTCCCGTCGGCGGCTGTTGGAGAAACTCGCCAAGCCTGCGGCCACAATGCGGTACATGGGTACCTTTGAGTCCCTGCCGGTTTGCATTAGTGGCGCGTAATCCTTTTGCCGCAGATGTGTCATCGCAGAGGTAAAGGCCTTGCGGTTACGCAGACGGGCGGTGCTCAGCACCAGCCAGCGTTCGATGGCAATCGCCAATCCGACGACCAGCACGATGGCGATGGGATACATAAACGGCCCCCCGCCTTGAAAGAACCTTATTACTATCTCGTACATACTCATGGTGTACTCCTTCTCTT
>CBDTVJ010000368.1:0-4696 GCA_965363655.1 uncultured Halieaceae bacterium
TACTTCAAATATACGGGGTTCTTTGTTAACGGTCTTAACGAGCTGGGGCTCTGGCTTATCCCAGCACCTGAAATCACCTTGCCGCTGGCAATATCTTTCTTTACTTTCCAGCAGATTGCCTACCTGGTAGATGTCTCGCGGAAGGAGTGCCAGGAATACGAATTCCTCCATTACGCTTTGTTCGTACTCTTTTTCCCCCAGCTTATCGCCGGCCCCATTGTTCATCACAAGGAGATGATGCCGCAGTTTCTCCATCTCAGGCCAAAAGAGACGCTGCCCTCTGACCTGGCTATTGGCATTACATTTATCGCTATCGGGCTGTTTAAAAAGATCATCCTCGCTGACTCGCTGGCGCTAATAGTAGATCCGGTTTTTGACTCGGCCGCCAGCGGCGCCACCTTGAACAGCGTTGACGCGCTTGCTGGGATGGCAGCTTTCAGTTTTCAGATATATTTCGATTTCTCTGGCTATAGCGATATCGCCATCGGCAGTGCGCGACTATTTGGCATCCGGCTGCCAGAAAACTTTCGATCGCCCTACAAATCCCGGAGTATTATTGATATCTGGCGCCGCTGGCACATGACGCTGTCTCGCTTTCTGCGAGACTATCTCTACTTCTCTCTCGGGGGCAACAAACATGGCGTTATCCGGCGATATAGAAACCTGTTGCTCACCATGCTCCTGGGAGGCCTGTGGCACGGCGCGGCCTGGACATTCGTTATCTGGGGAGGCTTACATGGGCTCTACCTCTGCATAAACCATGCCTGGCGAGCGCTGGTGGCCCGAACAGGTTCGAAAGTCTTTTTTGATCACCGCGCTTTTCACCCTCTGTTCATCCTGATGACGTTCATAGCATGGTCTGTTGCCATGGCTTTTTTCAGAGCTGCAGACAGTACTACGGCATGGTCGATTATAAGTTCCGGGCTTCTAGCTGCCTCTACAGAGTCGCCCGCACTCCTGGGCAACGCCCTCTCCAACACGTTTATCTTCAAACTCATGGTAATTGCGAAAAACCCTATCGCTGCATACTACGCCGTTTATGCATTACTTCTCATAGCGGCTATTGTTTGCTGGCTCCTTCCCAATACCCAGGAGTTCATCGGTCGCAATGCGGTTATCGAGGCAGACAAGGCCCCTGAGAAGAGCGTATTCATACGGTGGAGGCCTACAGCGATTTTTGCCATACTCAACGCGTTTCTGCTCAGTGCATCCCTGTTGAGTCTTTCATCCATATCTCGCTTCATCTATTTCCAGTTTTAGAAAAATGACTCGATACTTCTTCACAGTCTTAATCCTTGCCGTTTTAACCGTGACAGCCGTTGGCAGTTTTAATTATTTCGTAGACCCTTTACTGCTCTATAAGGAAAAGGATTCCAGTGCTGAAAAACTTAGTCGAATCGACCAGTTCTATAACATGCGCCTCTACAAACCGCTGCATGTCAATCAGCGCAAGCCCGATGCCATAGCAATTGGATCATCCACAAGCGGCACTTTGCCACCAGATCATTCTTCGTGGCAAGAAGTGTCCGGCTATAATTTTTCGATGCCCGGAGTCACGATTTATGAACTGTATCGCTCGGTGCGCCACGCCCAGGCCAACCAACCGTTAAAAAGATTGATGATAGGCCTGGATTACGGTTCATTAATAAGCCCTCAACCAATCTACAGGCCTGGATTTGAAGCTAGCCGAATGGCGCGAGCGGCGACTGACTTCCACTCACTCTCATACATCATGCAGAGCTTCCGTGATATTCAGGCCACGCTCTTCTCGTTCGACATATCTGCTCAAAGTGCCAGGGCTTTATCACCAGCCAAACCAAGAATAAGAACATTCCAGCCAAACGGATCATGGCAAGCCGCCAGAAACCGCCTGGCTGGCCGTCGCGGATACATTTACGTGGCGCAAACCCAACTCAGTGCAGCAAAAGATAGCGTATTTAGCAGCGATGCCAATCTGGAGATTCTTCGCCAGCTACTGGATTTTTGCTATCAGAACAACATAGAGACAAAAATATTCTTCACCCCTATGCATGCATTCTTTTTGGACTTATGGTTCCACATAGCTGCCGAGGACCTGTGGTATACCACGCATCGAGAGATTGTGAAGATCAACACCAGCCTTGCCCAGGGCTATGGCAGACAGGCTTTCGATATATGGGGCTTCGGCAATCACAGCGAAATCATTGCCGAACCCATTTATCTTAGAAGACATATTGAGCAGGCCTGGTTCAATGATGGAGTGCATTACCGCATAAAGTTAGCCGACGCAATCATGGATACTTTGTGGGGAGCATCAGGGAATATCGGACAAAAGCTGACCGAGAAAAACATCGATGCCTACCTGGCCTCGACAAATGCCATAAAAGAGTCCTTCATCAGGTCAAACCAGCAGCTGGTCAATGAGTTACACAGTAAAATTGGCTTGGATCAATGACTTGCCTGAAAACTGGAGCGGACTCCGCGCAGCAAATTTCTCCGGTATAATGAGCATCGAACACCAGCAGCGAAGCAAGCAGTTTGGTTAGGGCCGTGGCAACGCCAGCCCTATCGGCTGAATACCGAGATTGAGAATCCAGGGATGACAGATCCCAGAGAGTAAGAGTAGAAGCATGCGCAAAATCATCAAACAGCTACTGGCCGGTAAAGACAAGGAACCGACACCTGAGCGCGCTTCGCCGGACAGCACACCCAAAGAATCTCCCCTGACACCAAAGCTCGCCAACTCTCCCATTGCCGTGGAACGCTTCTCGCGTGAGGTACCCCACCCCGGTGAATGGACGGACAGCCCGCGCCCACTTATCAGTTTTGTACTTATTGTCTATAAAATGCCAAATCAGGCTGAGAAAACGCTGCGTTCTCTTGGTGTCGATTACCAGCAGGGCGTCACCGCTGACGATTATGAAGTCATTGTTGTCGAAAACGCCTCAAGTTCTACGCTGGGACAAGAGCGAGCCTGCCAATATTCCAGCAATGTCCGGTATTTTTATCGTGAAGAGACCTTAGCTACCCCCGTCCCCGCAGTAAATTTTGGCGCTGCCCAGGCGCAAGGAACGCATATCTGCATTATGGTAGATGGTGCGCGAATGCTCAGCCCCGCTGTGGTGAGTTACATTGCAGCTGCCGCAAGGCTACACCCTGCCCCGGTCGTAGCAGTTCCAGGCTACCACCTGGGGCATAAACTCCAGCAACGAGCCATGCTTGAGGGTTATTGCGAAGAGGAGGAAGAGAAGCTTCTCACATCCATTGGCTGGCCCAGTGACGGCTACCGGTTGTTCGAGATTGCCTGCTTGAGCGGAACCAGTGGCACCGGCTATTTTAAACCTATTGGCGAAAGCAACTGTCTTTGCGTGACGCGCCAGATCTGGGAACTGCTGGGAGGCTTCGATCCCGCCTTCACCGAAACCGGTGGCGGGCAGGTTAACCTGGACTTCTATAAACGCGCCGTTGAAATCCCCGATACCCTGCTCGTCATTCTCATCGGCGAAGGAAGCTTTCACCAGTTCCATGGCGGAATCACTACGGGAACCCAGGGTGAGGCACGCGTGAAGTCAATGGAGAACCATTTTAACCAATATGCCAGCCTGCGTGGCGGCCCCTACCGTGCACCGACAAAGCGACCGGTATACCTTGGCAGCGTTGCAGACAGTTCGATCAAATTTCTTCACCATGGAACAACACAAGCTTTCAAAGTGCAGCAAAGGCCTGCACCGGCACCCAATCTACTACCAGGTGATCAAGACAAGAACATAGAATCACCGGGGTGAAAAAGGTAAGCTATTCTCAGGGTTATATTTAAGGAGTTATTATCATCGAACGCATCTATCTTCCGCCTTCAATGCGCGGATTCAGCCCTCGCCGGCGTGTCTTCAGTACCTGGGTGGATCATGTGTCATTTGGCTATGACATTGTGGAGGCCATACGCCCGCAAAAAGTGGTCGAATTAGGCGCCTACAATGGCATGAGCTACTTCGCTTTTTGTCAATCAATGATAGAAAATAACATTAGTGGACTATGTTATGCGGTTGACACCTGGGGTGGGGATGACCATACCGGCGAGTATGATGACTCAATTTTCGAAGATGTTCGCCACCATGCCCGGGAGAACTATCGCGGCATTAGCTATCTGCTAAGGATGCTGTTTAACGAAGCGGTTGGTCACTTCGAGGATGAGTCCATTGACCTGCTGCACATCGACGGTCTACACACCTACGAGGCAGTACAGGAAGACTTTAATACCTGGTATTCCAAGGTCACTCCGGGGGGTATCATCCTGTTCCACGATATCGAAGCCCGTCAGACCGATTTTGGCGTATGGAAGTTCTGGTCCGAGCTGGAATCACAGTACGAGACATTTGCCTTTAAACATGGATTTGGCTTGGGGGTTTTGCGCAAGCCGGGACGGGAAACCAGTACAGCGGATCACCCTCTACTGGAGTTACTGTTCAACGGTAGCATCGAAGAGCAGCATAAGCTGCGCCAGTTGTATATCTATAACAGCGAATACATCGAAGCCAGAAACCAGGTGAAACGTATTGCACGCAAACCAAACCAGGGCGGTCACGGCAAAAAGTAGCGGAACCAAGCGTCAAACGAGCACGAGAAAACCCCTGCTCAGCACCGGCTTCACTCAGGCAATTCCTGCCAGAGAGTGCGATGTTCCTCGTTGCCCTCCTGCACAGGCCTGCCATTAGAATAA
>CBDTVJ010000369.1:0-4690 GCA_965363655.1 uncultured Halieaceae bacterium
CGTTCAGAGCAGGAAGCCCAGGACCGCCTGTTCTTTGAACCGCTGGTTGAACTGGTACAGCACAAAGCCGCCAGTGAGTGTCGCTTCGATCGCCTACTGGGACGGGGCGTCGCCACCGAGGACGAGCTTTGTGATTTCGAGCAGGCCCTGTCAGACAACCTGTCCATGCTGGGCACTGTATTTGGTAAATTACGCACTGACAGCGGCAAGCCCGTTGGCATCGATGACTTTGGCCGACGCAACATGGTGCGCAACGCCCTCAAGGACGGCCTCGCGCTTGAACGCCAAACTGGCACCAACCCCTTCAAGATGGGCTTTATCGGCAGCACAGACACCCACAGCGCCACTCCCGGTGGTGCAGAGGAAGACAATTACGTAGGACACCTGGGCAGGCGGGACGCCGGGTATCGTAATGTCCAGGATCATTTTTTCGACAACCCGGGTGGCCTGGCCGTGGTCTGGGCAGAGGAAAATTCCCGGGACAGTATCTTCGAAGGTATGCGCAAGCGCGAGGCCTACGCCACCAGTGGTACCCGGCCCGTGGTACGCTTTTTTGCCGGCGATGCGCTCTCTGCCGACTTGTGCAGCGATCCACAGATGATCGAAAAGGCCTATGTCGGTGGCGTCCCCATGGGCGGTGAACTGGCAGCGCCCCTGGCCTCCCCTGCATTCCTGGTCAGCGCGGTAAAAGACCCGGGCAGCCCTGGCCACCCGGGTGTGGACCTGCAGCGCCTGCAGGTCATTAAAGGCTGGCTGGATGTGGATGGCCGCACCCACGAGCGGGTTTTTGATGTCGCCGGCGCAGCGGACAATGGCGCGAGTGTGGATCCGCAGACCTGCGCCCCCACCGGCACCGGGCATCAGGACCTTTGTACCGTATGGCAGGATCCGGACTACGATGCAGCCCAGGCTGCATTCTATTATGTACGCGTACTGGAAAACCCCTCGTGCCGCTGGAGCACGCTGCATTGCCAGGCCGCTGGCGTTAATCCCTTTGCCGCGAACTGTGCAGACCAGGCCACTACCGTCAACCAGAAAATGCTGGATGACGGCGCCATTGGTGACGTCTACAGCAAATGCTGCCTGGACCCGGCGCAACAGCCCTTTTATTCCCCCACGCTGCAGGAACGGGCGTGGACCTCACCCATTTGGATCAACCCCAACACTACGGATAAGGAATCAAGTTGAGTCAGAAAAAACCACGCACCGAGCGCCGCTTTCGCGGAGTCACCATGCCAAAGGGCTCACACCCCGCTATTCGAAAGGTAAAACGACAGGGAACCCATCCGTCCATTCACGGCGATAAGCTGTGGAAATCCAGCTGCCTGCTGATTGACTACCTGCACAAGAACCGGCCAGAGCACACCGGCAAGATTATCGACGTGGGCTGTGGCTGGGGAGTATCCGGCATATGGTGCGCTAAGAAACTGGGGGCAGAGGTCACCTCGGTTGACGCCGACCCCGATGTATTCCCCTACCTGGAGGCTACCGCTGCATTGAACGGCGTGACTACCACACCCCTGGTATCGCGCTTTGAAAAACTGAGCAGCAAACAGTTGTCCGAGTTCGACATGCTGATCGCCGCGGACATCTGTTTTTGGGATGAACTGGTCAACCCGGTGTTCAATATGGTCAAACGGGCTGTCAACGCCGGCGTCAAGCAGATACTCATCGCTGACCCCGAGCGCTCTACCTTTTTCGACATGGCAGAGCGCTGTGAAAAACACTACTGCGCAGAGGTCATCGACTGGCAAACCAGCACCCCAATCAAGGCAAAGGGCGCGATTATGGTGCTGGAAAACGCCTGACCAACACCCAGGCAACTAGTTCAGCAGCACGTATTCCCGCTGCAGTTGCTGCACCGCTTGCGCTGTACCGCTGTGCCAACGGGGCCGAAATCGAATCTGGCGAAACCTGCGCTTAAGCCCCGCTACCTTACCCTTACTCACCGAATCGTCGGCCTGCGCGGACAGGTTGCGAACCCTCCCCCGGGCGGACACGTCGTACTGCAGCTTGATCACCGCAGCCACAGCGGGCGCCGGCGAGGAGGAAGGTTGCCAGAAAGCCCCGTTGTCAGGCAGCTCCACCGGCTGCCCCAACCATTGCTGCAGCAGGTCTTCCCGGCCCGCGCCGGCAAGAAGCTCTGCCACCGCCTGGTAGGCTCCATTGGCCTGCTGCTCTCGCCCCAGCCATTGGTACCAGTCGCCCTTGGCGAGGTACAGCCGGGCCAGTTCGACACTGTCGGATGGTCCGTCGTAACGGCGAATCGTTTCATCCAACAGGCGAGTGCCCTGGGGTGCCCCATCGCGCTGGATTCTCTCGAGTTGTTTCTTATTGATATCTTTTTCTTCCCATTCCCCCTGCATGGACTGCCTGGACAGGGACAATCCATTACTGTGAGCAGTGGCTGCAACCCGGTCCTGCACCAGGTACAGGTTCTTCAATTGGCTCAGTGCCAGGTCACGGTACCAGTGCCACGGCACAGAGGCATCCGCGGCTACCGCCTTGAGCAGTGATTCATTGAGTCGATACAGTGCGAACAGTCGACGACTTTCCTCATCATCGATGTCCAGCCGCACGGCCTCCCGCTGCCACCTCAGGTAAGCCAGGGCCGCTCGCAGTCGAATATCGGTAAAAGGCGGTTTACCATTGCCAAAAAGCCGGAAATAGTAATCGTAGCGTTCATCCAGGCTTTCATACTCGCCACTGCTGCGATAGACATCCAACAAGGCCTGCACAATCGGTACCTGTCGTTCGCTGTACAGCCCATCGTTGATCCTGACTACATGCAGTGCCCGCTGGAACGAACCAAGGGCCTGCTCCAACTCCCCCTGCTGGCGATAGTGCCACCCCATACCCATGAGCGGTTCCGACAGCATATCGGCATAGGGCCCGCCCGCTTCTTCCAGTGCCAACATTTGCTGCTGGTACTTTTGTACATCAGCATCCTCCGCCTGCCCGCCTGGCGGACCCGGTCGAACACGGGTTTCTTCGCCCCAGTACTGCCCCAGGCGTATGAAGTGCTCGCCATAGGCATGATTGCCAGCCCGGGAGGATGACGCCGCCAGGCAAAGCACGAGGACCAGGGGGAAAACCACGGGGACCGCGCAAGGGGGCATTCCCCATTTAGGCCAAATAGTTGACATGCTGACCAAATTTTAAGCACCTGTTATAGATTGGGCTAGCCAACAGTGATATAACGGCGCCCTATTTTTGCGGCGCCCACGAACCAACGATGCCATGTGCCTGCTTTTCCCGCAAGACAAACGGGCCAAAGCGACAGGCCATTGCCACGCTGGTGTGGTTGATGTTGCTATTTGACCGTGAAAAACGACCGAAATTGAACTACCTTATTCAGAGTGAACCCACGTCCCACAAGGGCTTAGAGAAACCATGAAACAACTAGGAATACTTGACTCCGCTTTCGTCAACCTGGAGCAAACCAACACTCCCCAGCACGTGGGGGGAATGGGCATCTATGACCCTTCAACCGCGGACGGAGGCTTAGTGCGCTTCAAGGATGTGATCGCCAGTTTCGAGCGGCGCCTGGGCAATATGCCCTTGTTCCGCACACGGCTGGTGGAAGTACCCGGAGGCCTCGATCGGCCCTACTGGGTGAAAGATGCCAACTTCGACGTGGAATTCCACCTGCGGCACATCGCCCTGCCCGAGCCGGGTGACTGGCGCCAGTTGTGCATCCAGATTGCCCGCCTGCATTCGCGCCCGCTGGATATGTCTCGTCCGCTGTGGGAGGCGTACATCATTGAGGGCCTGGACAATATCCCCAACCTGCCCAAAGGCTGCTTTGCGGTCTATACCAAGATGCACCATTCCCTGGTCGATGGTGCGGGTGGCTCTTCCTTTATGGCTGCCCTGCATGACCTCGTCCCCGACCCCGAGCCCTTCGACGACAGTGAAGCGGAGCCGCGGCTGGTGGATACCATTCCTTCGGTCGGCGAACTACTGACCAAAGCGACCATCAACAGCGTCAAAAACACCGCGCAACTGGTGACAGGTACGTTAAAAAATAGCCGCGACCTGGGCAAGTACGCGCTGGATATCGCGCGCAAGGAGATTCCCGCTCCCGACGTTTCAGCGCCTAAAACCATCCTCAACAAGTCGGTAGGACCGCATCGTGTTTTCGACGCCGCCGAGTTTCCCCTGGAAGGCTTCAAGGACATCAAAAATGCTGCCGGCGTCACCATCAACGATGTCGCCCTGGGCGTCATTGGTGGTGCCTTACAACGCTATCTGGTGGCGAGGGGCGAGGCGCCTGAGGAAGGCTCCCTGGCGGCCGCCCTGCCACTCAACATGCGCACTCGTCGCGGCGTAACAGAAGAAAACAACCAGGTGGGCTCCGTGTTTGCATCACTGCACACGGATATTGCAGACCCCATGAAACGGCTCGCCGAGATCAATCGATCCACTGCGGAGGCCAAGGTGAGTGGCGAGGCCAGCCCCATGGTCGACGCACTTAAGCTGGCCGGGGTGTTCTCCCCCTTTATATCCAAGTCGCTGGCCAGCTTCTGGTCACGCAACGAACTTTCCCAGCACCTTCCAGTGAATATCTCGACCTGCATTTCCAATGTGCCGGGGCCTGATTTCCCACTGTACTGTGCAGGAGCGAAGATGGTTGATTATTACGGGCTGGGTGTACTCACACCGGGTATGGGAATCTTCCACCTGGTGT
>CBDTVJ010000370.1:0-4690 GCA_965363655.1 uncultured Halieaceae bacterium
CGATTAAGGGGAACTGAACTGAGCATCAATATCCATACGTTTGTGGAGCACGCGGATAACCTCTATGCCATTGACTTCAGACCCGCGAAAGAAAATTACATGACTGCCCTGAGGGAACTTTCTATATCCTTCTCTAATAGCGTCAACCCTTGCAGCTATCTGTGGGGTCTCCGCGAGGCGAGCAAAGGCCTCGAGCAGTTCACCGATGTAAGCGTCTCGTTGTGGCTCTCCCCAATACTGCAGCGTCTGTGCAGCAATTTTTCTCATGTCTCCGTCCGCCGCGGCGGAGAGCCTGAATCGTCTCATCCGTGTTAGTCCAGGCTATCCATAAACTCTTCGTGGCTATATTCAACGAAGCCGCTCTCCTCACCTTCTATGAGGGCCGCACGCAATTGCTGTACCCGAGCTTCATGCTCTTGCAAGAGCCGCAATCCGGCCCGCACAACCTCGCTGGCACTCGCGTAGCGGCCTTCATCGAGCTGTTCAGCTATGAAATTTTCGAGCTGGTTTCCAATCGTGACGCTAGTGTTTCTGGGCATGTGTGCCACCATGTAATACATATTGGTACATCATGCCGCGTTCCCCTTAACAAGTCAAAGCAGTCGGACGCGCGAGCGCGCCGCTGTTTGAAGCGTTTGCATTCCATCCAGCGAGACCCAAATTATGAGTGATAGCGTGTTCAAGGCTTGTCTCGTGTTGGCTGCATTGTTATTCACAATCATTTTTTGTTTCTTGGTAATTCCTCCGCTAATTGAAAGCCCCAATGTCATAGAGGCGTTTGCAGCTGGTTTTGTAAACCCATTTGCAGCAGGGTATTCCACTGACGTTTTTTTCTGCTGGTTCGTCCTAGCTGCCTGGGTATGGTTTGAGGCATCTAATCATGCTATCAAGTATGGTTGGGTTTGCTTGGTGTTAGGTGTTGTTCCTGGTGTGGCTGTGGGTTTTGCACTCTACCTTCTTATTCGCCATTCACAGTTAACGGCTCGGAGCACTAAACATGCATAACAAGAACAAATATTTGGGGTCGGAGTAAAAACTGCGCTCCGGGCAATAAGCTCGAGCCGTTACAGGGTGAGCTCAAAGGATTTTTTAGCATTCGTATTAACTCCCAGTGGCGCATTATTTTTCGCTGGACCGAGAATAGCGCAACTGATGTCCAAGTCGTGGACTACCATTAACAGTTTGGAGGTACCACATGATTCCTGGCAATAGAATCGCAACACATCCAGGGGGCATTTTGCTCAAAGAGTTCTTAGAATCACTGGAACTAACGCAAAAAGCGCTCGCCACCCATGTCGGTATTCCGGTGCAGCGAGTCAATGAAATTGTTCTTGGCAAGCGCGGTGTTACACCACAAACAGCATGGCTTCTGTCTGAGGCATTACGCACAACACCAGAATTCTGGCTCAATCTTCAGTCCATACATGAGTTGTCTGCAAATCGCCTAGATCACCACGTCGAGCCATTGGTCGCGGCGGGCATGTAACAAGGCTATGTTGTGGACAACTTACAGTTGCCGTAAATAGCAGCGTTAGACAGCCTCACTGACCACCGAGCTGGTTGCAGAAATGTATCTATTAGGATACACTACGCAGGCGTATCAAGTTCAGCAGACGGATATCTTTGCAATATTGCTTTCGAAGCTGCAAGATCGTAGGTCTATTGTAAAGATATTGGTCCGAATCGAGTCTCTGCGACAAGAAAATTCCGGAGATTCGAAGTCGTTAGGCTCCGGCCTACATGAACTTAGGATACATTTCGGGCCAGATTATCGAATTTATGATACCCGTAAGTCTGGTCTGGTGGTTCTCCTTCTTTGCGGAGGAGATAAGTCGAGCCAAAGCAATGACATAGCTCACGCTCGGAGAATTATGACCGAACTGAGAGCAGAGTAACTGACATGATTAAAGTTACAGAATTTGATCCAAGTGCTTACCTCGATAGTGAGGAAACCATTGCCGAGTATCTTTCTGCTACGCTTGAAGAAGAAGACCCCGGTGTATTCCTCGCGGCTATTGGACATGTCGCCAAAGCCAGAGGTATGTCTGCCATAGCGCAGGAATCTGGCCTGGGTCGGGAAAGCCTGTATAAGGCCTTCGCTCCAGGTGCGAAACCAAGATATGAAACGGTGCAGAAAGTTCTTCATTCACTTGGAGTAAAGATCAATGTGTCGGCCGCGTAACAAGGCGGGGCTGTCGGACGCTGCGCGCCGCAGCTTGAAGCGTTAACTTTACAAGGAGCATCTTATAGTGCAGGACAAAATTACCGCAGTAGTTGATTACATAAACGAAGTAAAAACACGCTGCACGTTCAATGCGGCGGCTGAAGCGATAGGTATTACACCGCAAGCGCTTAAAAAGCAGTTAGGTGAGCCGCGCCCAGAAGTCTCTTGGTTTGTTAGTCCAACGTCAGGCGAACCTATGCGTTACACGGACAGTGAAAAACATCCTGAGCTTTATCGCACTACGCGAATTATTACATCAGCAAAGGTCTTAAAACGTAATCTTGGGCTGTAAAAAGTTAACAAGGCGTTCAAAAGCGACCGGCTACGCCGTCGCTTTAGCTTGGCGTTATGTGCCCAATCGAAGTATTCGTGGCAACAAAAAGCGATGAATTGAGTGCGGAAGGGTTCTTTTCCCTGGTATTTTCTCACCAGATCGTACCGAGGGCCACTAGGGTTGCCGTTATTGTTGGCACCATTTTTGCCTTCATAAACCACGGCGACAAGATTCTGGCAATGTCGCTTTCCGGTCAGGACCTATTTAAAGTCATACTTAGGTATCTGGTACCGTATGGGGTATCTACATGGTCGGCTGTGAGGGCAATAGAAGCCAATGCGTCTAAAGTCACATAACAAGAGCCGGTAGTTCCGCCCTGCGAGGCCGGACGCTAAAACCGCTGGCGGTTTCGGCGCCCGCAGCTTGTAGCGTTATAATTCAATCGAGCTTTAGTTAAATGGATATACTCAATCAAGTCCAAATTAGCGATCTCATTTGTTCATCCGGACAGCCCACCAAACTTCAATTTTCTGAAATCGAATCTGCAGGATACGAATGCGTAATCAACCTTGCAATGCCAGATCATGAGCAGTCACTAGAAAATGAGGGCGCCATCGTTACATCGCTCGGTATGACTTATATCCATATTCCCGTACCATTTGATGCGCCAACTGAAAAACACCTGCTGGCATTTTCAGGCTACATGAATTCAATGAAAGACCGAAAAGTGTGGGTTCACTGTATTGTGAACGCCCGAGTTTCTGCATTCCTCTTTTGCTACCTTCAGCAACACTTGGGCTTATCGCCTGAGAATGCCGCCACGCCGATTCTGGAAGCATGGCTGCCAAGTATGGACATCGTTTGGAAGGACTTCATTGGTTATGCGCCAGCTCAATTATAACAAGCTGCTGAAATCGCCTGCTGCGCAGGCTGGGACGCCAAAAAGCGCTGCTTTTCGGTGCCCTTTAGCGCGGCGTTATGTGTCACCCGGAATATGATTAGTCAATTAAAAAGCAGTTTAATCTTGTTGGTATTTTTGGGCGTGCTTTTTTCGATACCAATAGTGACCGTAGGCTATTCTGTGCATGGACCCGACCTTGCGCTGCTTGCCGCTTTGGCAGTTATAGTTTTAGTTTTCATAGGGCCGCTATCGTTTTTCTTTGCTAGCTCCATCACAACGGATTTAGAACTTACACTAATTGTGATTTTTGGTGCGGCTCTATTTATTTCTTGGGTAAAGGCTTTGGCACATGGGCGTGGCTATTACGTTCCGTATTTGCCTGTTATTGGCTGGGCGTTAATGGGGGCATATTTTTGCGTATCGCTATTTTTTGCACATGCAACAACATAGCAAGTTGGTCAATGCACGCCTTCCGCTGTACCTCCGCACCGCTTGCTCCGGCCCATTACCAGGTCGTTATGTGGAAAAGGCAATTCATTATGAGTTTTAGAGATTCGAAGATAATAAATGTTCTTGGATTGCTAAGTTCATGCATTTTGATACTTGGCATATTAGGCTATCTAGTATTAATGTTCCTATCAAAAGACCAATTAGGTACTTTTACACTGCTAATATTATTGGTATTAGGTCTAATCGCTTTGGGTCTTGTATCAAAATTATTAATCGGCGGTGTTAGAAAAGGAATTAAATGCCAGTAAGTAATAGTATAGATGCACATAAATCGCGTGGGCAATTTGGAACGTCGCAAGATAATACACTGAGTTATCTTTTTGCCCAACCTCGCTCGTTGAAATTCTTTGAGCAACACGGTCGGCGCCTTTATCCGAAAGAGTTTACGGAATACGTGCAAAGACTGTTGGACGAATACAATGCGAAAACAAGCGTATAACAGTTACGGGCAACAGGGACAGCCGACAAGCGGCTGCCCCTGCCGCATGCATTAGGCGCCGTGGCATGACATCTGAAGCGGATTCACTGGAATCACCGGCAAGGCTGAAAGTGAAGGTGGTTCCAGGGTCATCGCAATCTGAAGTATCCGGGTGGCTTGGTGACATGCTGAAAGTCCGCGTAGCTGCTCAGCCAGAGAAAGAAAAGGCTAATTCGGCTGTATTGGCTCTTCTAGCCAAGAGTCTTGGTCTCTCAAAGAGAGACGTCAGCATTACATCGGGCAAGAAATCTCAGCAAAAGGTTATCGAGGTTCATGGCTTATCAATTGTACAGATTAAGCGTG
>CBDTVJ010000371.1:0-4687 GCA_965363655.1 uncultured Halieaceae bacterium
CCGCCCGGCAATACAAGCTTCCCTCGACCCGTCGCAGGACTCCTTTTTCTTTCTTGCCGATTACCATGCGCTGATCAAATGCCAGGACCCCACGCTGGTGCAACAATCCAGTAAGGAAATTGCCGCCAGCTGGTTAGCCCTGGGCCTGGACACGGACAAGGCGGTGTTCTACCGCCAATCGGATATACCTGAAATCACCGAACTTACCTGGGTGCTGTGTTGTAATGCGGCCAAAGGACTGATGAATCGAGCACATGCCTATAAAGCAGCTGTGCAGGCCAATGAAGAAGCGGGGGAGGACCCCGACTACGGCATCACTATGGGCTTGTTCAGTTACCCCGTGCTAATGGCCGCGGATATACTGATGTTCAACGCACAAAGAATTCCCGTGGGCAGGGACCAGATACAGCACGTAGAAATGGCTCGGGATATCGCCCAACGTTTTAATCATAATTTTGCCGATGTATTTACCCTGCCAGAGGCGGTGGTAGGAGACGACGTCGCCGTGTTGCAGGGCCTCGATGGGCGAAAAATGAGTAAGAGCTACAACAACACCATTCCACTGTTTCAAACCGAAAAGCAGTTGAAAAAATCGATTAATAAAATCAAGACCAATCTGCTGGAGCCCGGCGAGCCAAAAGATCCCGATGACTCGACAGTTTTCCAGGTGTGGGCCGCCTTTGCATCCAGCGAAGAAACGGCCCGTATGCGTCGTGATTTTGACAATGGCATCGCCTGGGGCGAAGCCAAGAAACAGTTGT
This sequence comes from uncultured Halieaceae bacterium, assembly GCA_965363655.1. GTDB lineage: Bacteria > Pseudomonadota > Gammaproteobacteria > Pseudomonadales > Halieaceae > Marimicrobium. The sequence goes on from CBDTVJ010000371.1 coordinate 762, forward strand.
TTGAACTGGTCAATGGGGAACTGGCGCAAGCCAGGGAAAACTACAATCGCTTGATGGACGATCCCGGCTATATCGAAAGCACTTTGCAAAAAGGCGCTGAGCGTGCCCGGGAGCACAGTGCTTCACTCATGCAAAAAGTGCGCGAAGCCGTTGGTATTGCCGGGATTTCCTAAGACGGCACTATTTCCAGTTCTTCCCGCAGGGGACGCGCCGCCAGGAAAAAGTGAATCGTTGACCAGGCCATAACCGCAGGCACGAGGTAGAGCATCGCCTGTCGCAGGGAATGATTGGCCCAGGTCGGCTCGAGATAATCACTCAGCAGGCCGATCAGCAGTGGTCCAAGACCCATGCCAATCAGGTTTAGAATCAGGAACAGGACCGCTGACGATAGTGCGCGCATCCTCAGTCCAACAAGGCTATGTGTGGTGGCGATGGTGCTACCCAGGTAAACGTTATGTAAAAGACCGGGTACGATCGATAAGGACAGGGCCATATAGGGGCTTTGGGCGAGATAGACAAAAACCATGAATGGCAGGGAGATCAGACCCGCGATAGCGGGCACCCACATATACCAACGTTTATCATTGGCACCCAGTTTGTCCGCGACAAGTCCGCCGCAAAATACACCAATCGCGCCACATAAGCCTGAAATCAGCGCCAGCCAGGTGCCCAGTTCGCCGGTCGACATGCCATGGCTGCGAATCATGAAGGAGGCCGTCCAGCTGGCGGCACTGTAGCCGCAAAATGCGTTCAAGGCCGCCGCAAATGCCATGTGCCGAAAAGAACGCCTGCTCCACAGAATTGACAGCACCTTGCCAAATGGAACCTCCCCGTCGTTGCTGCCCTGTTTTTCTGTGAGTCCCCGGATTGGCTCGGCAAGTGTTGTTTGCACCAGGATCGCCAGCAATATACCGGGCCCGCCAACCACCATGAAAGCGACTCGCCAGCCAAAGTATTCGTTTAGCCAGCCCCCCAGCAAAAAGCCGAACAAAATCCCGATATTGACTCCAGTGGAGTAAAAGCCCAGGGCGGTAGCGCGCTTATGTGGCGGAAAAATATCCGAGATGATGGAGTGAGAGGGTGGGCTGCCTCCCGCCTCACCGACGCCAACGCCAATTCGCGCTGCCAGCAGCTGTGCGTAATTGTTAACGAATCCGCTAACAGCGGTCATAAGGCTCCATAGAAAAACCGATCCGGCCACGATATTGCGACGATTGGAGTGGTCCGCCCAGCGGGCGATCGGTATTCCCGCAGTGACATAAAATACCGCGAAGGCAAAGCCAGCCAACAAACCCAGCTGGCCATCAGAAAGACCAAGGTCCGATTTGATGGACTCCTGCAGGATGGCCAGTAATTGTCGGTCAATAAAATTGAAGGCGTATACGATGGTCAGGAGTACCAGGGCGTAATAGCGCGCGGAGGGTGAGTCGTAGGCATTTTGGGCAGCAGTCTTCATTGGGCTGTACTTTTTATTGTTGTTCACAGGCGGCTAGTGTAATCGCTAAACGTAACCGGTTTCACAGATTTATTTCTATCTTCTTTAAAAAATGCCTGATCGCTTGGCCACTTGGCCCAGGCACGCTGTGCTATTGTATTGGCTGCATTTTTCCCCTACAGCAGGTTTTCCGCTGGCCGTGAAACTAATCTCTGCTGCTACGCTGCGCCAGTTACTCAGTCTCTCGCTACCCATGGTGGTCTCCCAGGGGGCATTTGCGGTCATGATCTTTACTGATCGACTGTTTATGTCCCACATTGATTCCGTACATATAGCGGCGGCGTTGGGCGGGGGCGTAGCCTCGTTTTTTTGTATTTCCCTGTTCATGGGGCTGATTACCTACGCCAATGCTCTGGTGGCGCAGTACTATGGCGCGGGGGAACTGCAGAAGTGTCCCCGGGTGACAACCCAGGGCGTGCTGATTGCACTGGCCAGTTTTCCACTGCTGCTGGCGGTTGCCTACTGGGGTGGTGATGCTTTCGCATATCTTGGGCACGACCCTGCACAGGTGCCGCTGGAGCAGGTCTACTTCCGCGTACTGATGGCCGGTAGTCTGTTTACGCTGCTTAAAGCCTGCCTGGCCTGCTATTTCTCCGGCATTGGACGTACCCGGGTGGTGATGATCTCCGACTTACTGGGTACTGCCTTGAATATACCGCTTTCCTGGGTGTTGATATTTGGCAAGTTCAACATGCCTGAGATGGGCATAGCCGGGGCGGCTGTGGGGTCTGTGGTCGCCACTGTATTCAGCATTGGCCTGTTCCTGTACTTCTACCTGTCACCAGCGCACCAGCAGCAGTTCAGTGTGCGGCTCTCCTGGCGCTTTGACAAAAGTATTATGCGCCGCTATCTGCGTTTGGGTATGCCCTCAGGCCTCGAATCCTTCATGAATACCGCAACCTTCAACCTGTTTCTCCTTTTGTTCCAGTCTTATGGTGTCGTCCAGGGTGCCGCCATGGCGATTGTCTTCAACTGGGACATGCTTTCTTTTATCCCAATGATTGGCTTGAACATTGGTGTGATGAGCCTGATTGGTCGCTTTGTCGGTGCCCGCGATATGGGCCGCGCCAACCAGGTGATTTCATCCGGGTTTGTAGTGGCGCTGGGCTATTCCTCCGTGCTGGCCATTGTGTTTCTGGTGTTTCGCAGTTCCCTGGTGGGCGTGTTTGACACCAACGAAGAAAGCTTCCCACAGATACAGGCCTTGGCTGATCATATGATGATCGGGCTGGTCACCTACATGATGGCCGACGCCATTATCTTGATCGCCGGAGGTGCCCTGCGCGGTGCGGGTGATACTCGCTGGATAATGATTACGTCAACCTCGGTTCACTGGGTGATGCTACTTGCCCAGTATTACGTGATTGTGGTGTCTGACTATGGCCCCAGGGTATCCTGGTGGGTATTCGTGGCTATGTTACTCACGCTGGCGGCCCTTTACCTGGGGCGTCTGCTGGGCGGCACCTGGCGCCGTCCGGAACGCCTGGCAAGAGTGCTGGAGGAATAGGCCGGATAGGAGGTGCGTGCTAAATCGTCAGCAAACGACGCAGCAGGCTGTCTTTGCCCTTGTGCTGTTCCCGGGTAAATAGTAATTCGGCTAACTGCATTTCAATTTGTTCCGCCACGTCTGTACGAATGTCGTGCAGCCGGGTTTTGGTCAGTCTTTCTCCCTTGTACTGGGCAAGGTCGACGGGATCGCCAAACCCCAGGTAGCAGCGCTGTGGTTTGGGAAACGGGGTGCCCAGGCTTCCCACCGGCACCGGCGGTAGAATGTCCGCACGGATATCATCTGTCAGCAAGCCAAGTCGGGACAGGAGGCGGCCCAGGGCAGAATCGGGAAGGTCCTGCCCCTCGATGTAGTGGCCGTAGAATTCGTCCGGACCGACCAGGCCAAAGGGCATTATGGTATAGCCGTGTTTGGCGGCCAGTTTGACAAAGCCGTAGCGCTCTTTCCACTGCAGTTCATAGACTTCGCTGGCGGGCTTGACCGCTTCGTGGGCGCCACCGGGGAACAACAGCAGATCCTGTCTATCCTCCATAAGGGCTGTGCAGACTTCCGGGTGTCCCATGACGACACCACTTTTCATCACAAAATCAGCCACGCGGCTGTTGCCAAACAGGAACTTGTCTCCCATGGCGCGTGGAAAGCGGTTGAGTTCCTTCAGGAATACGGGCCCGGTAATCATGCCGTCCAGTGCAAACAGGGAATGGTTGCCGACAAAAAGGCAGGCCTGTTCAGGGATTTTTTCCGCTCCTACAACCATGGGGTTGAACAGGCGCTTAATGATGCGGTAGTTGAGTTCCACATCCAGCCCGCTGGGGGTTTCAACCGCCAATGCGCGCGCGATATGCTGCTCCAGTGCCTTCTTGCTACCGAGGGGGTCTTTGTCTTTATCAAATACGGACATGGTTTCTATAGCCTTTGCTGAAC
>CBDTVJ010000372.1:0-4684 GCA_965363655.1 uncultured Halieaceae bacterium
AGGTAGCTGTGCAGGGAGGAATTCACGGCGAACACGGCACCGAATGCCAGTAAGCCTGCCAGCAGCGGAATCTGGGGCCAAATACCAGGGCTGCTGCCTGGCGCAACGGCGTTGAGAGGAACCGCATCCGGGATGAGGGTCATAGACACGGTTATCAACGACAGCAGTACCGCCCACCTGAAGGCCACCCGGCCATCCGGAAGGCCGGCGCCAGCAGCCCGCGTAATCGCCGGTGCCACGACCTGCATCCCCCCGTACCAGATTATCCACAGGGCCAGGAAACTCCCTACACTGACATTGCTCCAACCAAATACACTGGAAAGATAGACTGGCAGCGCGATCACAAACCACACATCCCGCGCGGCAAAGAGGAATAAACGTGCGGCGGAAAGCCTGTTTACAGATGAACTCTTGGAGAATATTTCTGTGAACCGGGGCTTGCTGCTGGCCTTGCCAAGATCGGCCTTGAGCAGCAACAGGCTCAATAGCCAAACCACTGCCAGTGCAGCCGCCATGGCCAGCACGGCACCGGCAAAACCCAGCAGGGAGAGTAGGACGCCACCCATAAAGAAACCCACGCCCTTCAGGGTATTTTTTGAACCGGTTAGAAGCGCAACCAGACGGTACAGGCGACCCTGCCCTGCGGCCGGCACCAGCAGCTTGACGGCGCTTTTAGCGCTCATTTTATTGAGGTCCTTGGCGATACCCGACAAGGCCTGGGCAGCCATCACCCACGGGACTGTTAGAAGTGAGCCCGGTACCAGTAACATGGCAAGGGCGAACACCTGCAGCCCCAGGCCTATGTTCATGGTCCTGTTCAGGCCGATGTGGGCACCAATCCAGCCACCGACCAGGTTTGTCACTACCCCAAAAAATTCGTAGAACAGGAAGAGCAGGGCGATATCCAGTGGGCTGTAGCCGAGATCGTGAAAGTGCAGCACTACCAACATGCGCAGCGCGCCATCAGTCAGGGTAAACGCCCAGTAGTTAGCAGTAATTAAAAGGTACTGTTTTATACCGGGTGACAGTGTGCTGAGCCGACTCATGCGTCAGGCGGGGGCCAGCCCGCCCGTCAGGCGCACCAGCTCAGCGGTGCGGTTGGCATAAGCCCATTCATTATCGTACCAGGCATAGATTTTGAGCTGGGTGCCATTGATGACCATGGTCGACAGCGCGTCGATCACGCTGGAGCGTGGATCGGTCTTATAGTCGGTGGAGACCAGCGGGCGCTCCTCGTACCCCAGAATGCCCTTTAAAGGCCCCTCTGAGGCGGTGCGAAGCAGAGTGTTCACTTCATCTACAGTAGTGGGGCGGGACAATTCAAAAACACAATCCGTCAGGGAAGCATTGGCCAGGGGTACGCGGATAGCATGGCCATCCAACTTGCCTTCCAGCTCAGGAAATATGTGTGTTATCGCCGTTGCAGAGCCAGTCGTGGTCGGTATCAGGTTCATGGAAGAGGCGCGGGCCCTGCGTAAATCCTTGTGGTGTGTATCGAGGATACTCTGGGTATTGGTAATATCGTGAATCGTTGTCATGCAGCCGTGCACGATACCCAACTGCTCATGGATAACCTTGATTACCGGGGCAAGACAGTTGGTGGTGCACGAGGCGGCAGTAACGATCGGGTGCCGGGCACTGTCGAACAAATGGTGATTGACGCCCATGACAACATTAAGCACCCCGGCTTCCTTCACCGGTGCGGTGACTACAACCCGGGAAACACCCTGGTCAAGGTAGGCCTGCAGCTGATCCCTTGTCTTGAAAACACCGGACGCTTCGACAACTAGGTCGCAGGCGGACCAATCTGTCTGTGCAATGTCCTGGTTCCGACTGGTGCTTATAGTCTCCTCACCAAGACGCAACTCATCCCCAATCGCGGTGGCCTCGCGCTGCCAACGCCCGTGTACTGAATCAAAATTCAGCAAATGGGCCAGTGAATCAGCGTTACCGGCGGGATCGTTGATATGCACCACACAGAGGTCATCCCATTGAGCGGCCACACGCATCACCAGCCGTCCCATTCTGCCGAAACCGTTGATGCCGACTCTTAATGCCATTGTCACTACCCGTGCCTGACTATCGATGGGGGATTTGACCAAGCAATGGTTACAGTTGCAAGCGCGCCTGAAAACTTTCGCTCGAATGATGGGCGCCGCCGCCATTGGGCTGTGGCAGCGCCATGAGTCGATCTTGATTAATTCGATTGTATTTCCGGTCACGGCATCGCTATCATGGCTAGCAAGTAGTAGAGGTATCTGACGCAAGCTGATGTAGACCCAACTGGCGCCCCAGTCATATAGGGGCGCAGCAGAGGAAGAAACCATGGCGGAAGAATTTAAAGAACAGGGCGGGGTCTCAACGATGGATCCGGGCCCGGTATTGCGCTGGCTGACATCGAAAGTGATGACCAGGATCGTGCAGCCACAGCAGCTAACCAAGCGGCGAATCAGCGCCGAAATAAAACGCTCCAGATCGGGTAAGGTACATGTGGTGGAGTACTTTCACCAGGTTGACGATGGCTACAGTCATCTTGCCGCACAAGTTCTTGAATCCCTGGCAACACGCTACGATATCGAGCTGGTCTGCCATATCGTTAGCGGACCGCAGGGCGCGAACTCGGCTGAACCGGAACTTTTACTACCATTGTCCCGTTATGATTCTTTTCATGTCGCTGCCGAATACGGCCTTGAATTTCCGCGACATGACGATGAATTGAACGCCGATCTGGTGAGCCTGGCATCCGGCATACTCGCGGCGCAGGATTCCGCTGGCTTTGTTGCATGCGCTGCCAACGTCGGGCGTGCGCTGTGGAGCGATGATGAAGGCGTTCTCGCGGCACTGGCCGAGCGACACGGCAGCGCTTCAGAGGCAGAAATCAGTGCGCGGCTTATAGCTGGCAACGCGCACCGGGAGGCACTCAAGCATTACTCTGGCGGCATGTTCTATTACGCGGGAGAGTGGTACTGGGGCGTCGACCGTTTGTACCACCTGGAGAAGCGCCTGGCGGAGCTGGGCGCGGACAAAGAGCCCGGCAGTCCCCTGTTGGTGCCTCGCCCGGAAATTGACATTGGGCCAAACAAGGATAACGGTAGCCTCACACTTGAGGTTTACCCCTCGCTGCGCAGTCCCTATACCGCCATGAGCTTTGACAGCGCGGTTGCACTGGCCCACGACACCGGTGTGAAACTGGCTGTGCGTCCGGTATTACCAATGGTCATGCGCGGTGTTCCGGCGACCCGGCAAAAGGGCATGTACATCTTTAAGGATGCCGCACGGGAGGCCCAGGCGGCGGGCGTGCCCTTCGGCAATTTTTACGACCCCATAGGCGAGCCCGCCAGGCGTGGCTACTCCTTGTATCCCTGGGCCTGTGAGCAGGGTCGCGGTACGCAGCTGCTCAGCGCCTTTTTGCATTGCGCTTTCGCTGCAGGGATTAATCTCAACAGGGACAGCGGGCTGCAGCAGGTCGTCGAGAGGGCCGGGCTTGATTGGCAGCAGGCCAAAAAGATTGTAGGACAGCCCGGCTGGGAGGAACTGCTGGAGTCGAACCGGCAGGCCATGTACACATCCGGGCTATGGGGTGTTCCCAGTTTTCGTCTGCTGGATGCGCAGGGCAGGGAAGTGCTGGCCCTGTGGGGACAGGACCGCTTGTGGCTGTTCGCCCGCGAAATCCAGCGCCAATTGGCCGCATGAGGCAGGAGTAGTTATCTTGGAAAAGTTTGTAAAAGCCAACGGGCTGGAATTGGCTTACGATGAATTCGGGGGCGCGGACAGGCCTGTCATCCTGTTGATTATGGGACTGGGGACACAAATGATCGCCTGGCCCGAGGAGTTTTGCGAAGGGCTGGCGGAGCGAGGTTACCGTGTGATTCGCTTCGATAATCGTGATATCGGCCTGTCGCAAAAAATGGAAGGGAGCCGGGTGCCGGGCATCCTGAAGCTCGCCGCCTCCTCACGCTTTAACCTGCCCGTGAAAGTGCCGTACAAACTCCAGGATATGGCTGAGGATGCGATTGGTTTACTGGATGCCCTGGACATCGGCGCGGCACATGTCGTGGGGGCGTCAATGGGAGGTATGATCGCGCAGCTGATGGCCGGACATTATCCCTTTAGAGTACTGTCCCTCACGTCGATCATGTCCACCAGCGGGTGTCGCTCGCTACCGGCGGCAGATCGCAAAGTTACCCTGCACATGGTGCGTCGGCCCGCGGCCAATGATGCAGCAGCACTGCAGGAATACGCCATGCGCACCTGGCGACTGATAGGTAGTCCAGGCTATCCGGCCAGTGACGACGCCCTGCGAGAAAAGTTGTCCCGCAGCTACCAGCGTTCCTATTATCCAGCCGGGCACCGGCGCCAGATGGCGGCGATTATGGCCAGCGGGGACAGAGTGGCAGTACTCAAGAAAATTATCGCACCGACCCTGGTCATTCACGGCAAAGCTGACCCGCTGGTGCCAGTGTCAGGGGGTATTGATACCGCCCGCCACGTACCTGGGGCGAAGCTGGAATTGATCGAAGGAATGGGACACGACTTACCCCAGCCTTTATTGTCACATTTTGTAGAATTGATTAGCGCCCACGCGAATAACGCACTGGCGTCGAGTGCTTAGTTAGTTGACGTCACAGCAAACAATACTTACTTCAGTTTCATTTTTTGCCTGAGAGAAAAATCTCCAAAGTAG
>CBDTVJ010000373.1:0-4681 GCA_965363655.1 uncultured Halieaceae bacterium
AACGGAAGCTGATGGTACGATTACACTCCAAGTGTTTATTCAGGGACATGTTTCCTATACAGAACAGATAGATCCTAGCGACTTTGATTAAGGCTCAATGCTAAAGACCGCTTGTAGGCGAAAGCGGAAGTAATCATACCCCTGGCCAGCCCCCTGATTTAGTCCGCTTCCACCTCAAGGCGGACCAAAACGTGACGCAGCCATTGCAAGCGCAGATGCAGGGGAAGCCTTGAAACTGGTGAACTGGGAGGGATTAAGTATATACATATACTTAATCTGGCTATCGGATATTTCCATTATGTTAATACGATCTTAAGTCTTATTACCAAGGCCTACTAAACTGATAATAGGGCCGTGGCTTTTTATTAGCGTGTAGTGTCTGGGCTGATGATAAAAGTGAATACTAATATCAGAAATGCCACCATTGTTTTTTGCGGAACGACATTAATGCGAGAAGGTTATGAAAAACTTATTGGTTAGACTGTTTGCGGTATTCTTGTTCGCTGGGTGGAAGGGATTCTTGACTAATCGCTTACGATATATTTTGTGCCCATTTTTTGCATTGCTTTGCCTTGAGGGTGGAGTAGCCTGGGCTGACCCGTTAGAGGCGTGGAATCCGTCCTACTTTAGGGACACGTTCTCGGCAAACCCGTTTTCCGATGGTGGTGACTTCGCTACTGTGGGTGTGTTCGCGACACCAAATCCGAACACCTTCCCGGGAAGCCCAGATATTGGTGACCAGACTACGGCCACCGCCTTGCAAAACGCGGTGGTCCTTAACCTTCCTAAGCGGTTAGGCACGGCACCAGCCTTTATTAATCAGTATAGCCTAACAGGAAACTACAATTCAGCTTTTACTGCACCTTGGCAAATTACAGTCTCCAACCCTAATACCGATAATACGGAGGTGATCCTCAACACCAACGGTATAGAGGGCATCTAACCCCGCTTTCGAAAGCAAGGCGAGGATGCTGTCGAAGAAAAGGCCGTTGATGCCACTTAGTAAGTGAGGAATCAAGTTTTGGTTACAAGGAAAAGAGGATGTACAAATGAAGAAACTACTTAACTTTATGTTTTACATAGTATTTTTGCTGGCAGGATTTGTGTCAGCGGCCCAGGCCGCAACGACATATGCGGCAGCAAACGGATTCGGCGCTGATACAAAATCGTCTCTACCTGGAGAACCAGTAGGTGTTGCCCATATTGAAGTTAGTAGCGGCAATATAGGCCAACAAAGTGGCTTTACCCCGGAATATAACGGAACCGCACTAGCCGACCCGAGCGGCCTCAGCGGCTACGCCTATGTTTATGCCTACTCGGGTAATACCACCGTGTCCGGGTTACAGATGGTATCCAGGATGTCAAGTGATAGAGATATTATCTTCGAATATTCCGGTATCCCGGGTTCTGAAGATGTGGTCCATATATTTCTGGATCCAATTCTCAGTGCCAGCTTCTCTGAATTCGGACCAGGTCCTGGTAGTGGACGCGCCACAGGCACGGTCAGTGTATCTGGTGCTGTCTACAACGACAACAATCTCACCAGCCTTGCAGGAACAAAATCAATTACGCAGTCTCGCACTTACAATTCTTCAGATCCGGATCGCGACAGCGAACTGGGAACAACGCTCGGCATTGACTTCTATGTACCGCGAGGAGAGACCATATCTGTATCGGCCGCTTTAGAGGTTAGAGCATCGGGGAATACCAGCAGCTTCCATGCGCCACCCGGCGGTATGATTGCAGATGCACGGAACAGCCTGGATTTTAATCCGAATTCATTCTTTAACATTCTCACACCTGGCATTACGGCAAACTCTATAAGTCTGGGATTAGTTAATAATCAGTTGCCTGATTACATGACCGTACCTGTGCCAGCTGCGCTCTGGTTATTTGGTTCAGGCTTACTTGGTTTAATTGGCGTCGCGTCAAATAGGAGGACGTGTACTCGCGTGCCTACGAAACGCCCGTCGAACCGCGCACCGGATTAGCGAGATATTTTGAGTTCTACAATACCCGGCGCCGGCACAGCGCGCAGGACCGGCGCACCCTGGATGCGGACTTCGACTCGGCAACCTATCTAGTCAGCTCCCACCTCAAAGCGGTCGTAAAGAATCAGCCAATTTTCGTTATTTTGCAGGCCAAACCAGTTATCTACCTACCCCAAGAAGATATTCAGCAGACTCCGTAGTTTCTTTTGTTCATTGTGGTGCTGCAATAAATAGAAAGCCCCGGTATTGTGCAATACCGGGGCCCGGATAAGGCGATTGAAGACCAGGGTTTTAGTCGATCACTACAATCTCAAAACCCTGTTCCGCGGTCCGCCACTTCAGCTTCAGATCATAGACATTGTCCCCGACCTGTATTTGCGTTATGTCGATCTCATCACCCGACATGGTAATTTCGGACATCGTGCCATCAACAGGCTGGTTAGAATAGATGAAGGTCTCTTTAAAGGCCACCACGGTGAAGGTTGATTGAGATTCCCCAAAAGGGTCCCCTCCAACATCGATTGCCCGGGCGATGACGGTGTGCTCTCCAGGGGTCAAATTTGAATAGCCAAAGGCAAGTGAAAAACCCGAAGTTCCCGCCTCTTCATAATCTGGAAATGCGTCCCCCACGTCAGTCCTTGAGCCGCCATAGGGGGCGTCGAAAGCATACTCGCCATCGATATAAATCTCCACTTTTGCCACGCCGACCTGAAAAAAGGCAAAGCCGCGTAAATTACCGATGCCACCCACAACCTGCCCATCGACGGGCTCTTCAAGGACAATTGTGCCTGGCTCCAGGGTACTGTCTAGTATTCTCCACTGGCCTATAACTTCGGATACATCGTCCTCCTCATAGCCGGAGACAATGTCGCCGGTTGCGCCTGCTCGCCTGAGAATGAAGTTGTCCTTGAAACTCGGTGCCGCCTGACTGGTGCCGGTAAACGCGGGGGTACTGGTATCGAAGTCCTGAATATCAGCAGGGCTGTCGTAATGATAAAGGTTAAGGCTACGAGGGAATCCCTCATAATCAGAATCCGTTTCTACGCTGTCATACGGCCCAATAGCATCTACGCCAGATGCCTTGAGATTACCGGCAACATCGACGATATCGCTCGAGACATCAGCATCCTCGGCCAGTATGTTCAGGAAGGTAACGCCATCTTGTGCATCATAGTCGTCATTATTTACCTTCGGGGCCGCCTGCTGGTCGGACATTTTTATGTTGTCCGGATCCCCAACATCGAAATAAATGAGATCAGCCGCAGAGCTGTATTGGGTTACCAGAGCTGAGCCCAATAACAAAACTACACTGAGGTAGCGATTCAATGGCATGGATTATCTCCGGACAATTTTCATTGTGCCGTTCATTTGTACATCTGCTATAAGCGTTCTCATGCTGTCTTCCTGTCAGCTATGTTCTGCTGTTAGTCGAAGTCGGTGACTTCAGTCACAAGAAACGTTCGCCTGCAGACAAGGCGAGGACGCCCCAGCTCATGCCTGAGATAAGCACCAGGGTAATTTGCCAGAGAGAAACGGGGAGTGTAGCTGTAGAATCGAGTGTAGCCATTAGAGCCTCCTTGTAAGGTTCTAGTCAGTTAGTGGTAGCAGGGTGCTGACGCACTCTGCTGCCGTGCATTCTAATCCCGCCCTCTCCTCATGTTGTACAAACTTTAACACCGCGGTTAACCACACTCCTTAGCCTGACCCGCCAAAATGTTGACTTGAAGCGACACAGCGTCGCCATTATCGTTATCCCGCTGACCGAGGGCAATAGAGTCTGAGATAGCGGCGAAAGCTAGGGTCCGCTGTCACCTCATTGCGGCCGTTAGCAGCATGTCAAATTGGAGAGCGCTCATTTAAGTGCATACTGTGGCGTAACCCGCAGCACGCCATGCCCATTAGAGCGGTCACCGAATGCCAGCAATATAGACGCACTTCCCAATCAACCTGTAAATTTTGTGTTGTTGTCTCTGTCCGACACTTCGACATCAAACTCTCTCGCATCCTCAAACGCCTTGGCAAATGCAGGCCGCTTCGAGATGCGGGATAAGTACTGGCGGAATATCTCCTCCTGACATAATCCATAGGCACGAGCCCAAGTAATATTGTGCCCCATCACGATATCTGCTCCAGAGAATGTCTCGCCAGAAATATATCCCGTCTTTTCAAGCCTGGCTTTAATCTGTGGCTCTACTTCTGCGGTAAATTTGTGTCGATATCGTGCAATTGTTCGGTCATCCACTTGATCGGAAGGAAGAACATGCTCATGCACCCTAATCTGCCACAGCATCATATCTACCCATGTCCCGCCAAAATGCAGCATTTGAAGATAGTCCGCGCGCGCTAGCGCAGAGCCAATAGCGGGTGCAAGCTGCTTTTCTGGGTGCGCGTCAATCAGCCATTCTACAATTGCCGTACTTTCAAGAATCTGATGGGTCGTTCCATCCTCCGTCTCCACCTCAAGCATTGGCACATTGTGGTTGGGGTTTTTGTTGAGATATTCGTATTCATGCTGTGCTTTACTGTTCAGGTGAACCCTCCTGACTTCAAAACCCTCCTGTACAGTTTCGTATAAAGCCCAAAGCACACGCGCACTTCGCGTGGCAGGAAAATGATAAAGGACTATATTTCTGAAATTCAACTTTTTTCCTCTTTGTTGTAAGTCAATTGACTAGAAACGGAAAGGTCGC
>CBDTVJ010000374.1:0-4663 GCA_965363655.1 uncultured Halieaceae bacterium
CTATAACAAACAGGGTGATGTGGCGCTAACACTTCGTATCCTCGATGGCGATATTGACTATGGCGTTAGAAAGCTGGTGAGCCTGGTCAACGAGATCTACCTGGATTTCCTGTCCAGCGGCTTGTATTACGACTGGCTGCTGGAGACCTTTGACCTGGATCCCGATAATCCGTATTGAGAGCTTCCTCCCGCGCTGGGTTCTATAGTGAGTTGTCCATGATGGGGTTTTTCAACTGGCCTGCAGGTGCTAAAGTCTGCGCCCCTGACTTTTTCTGGTTTGAGCACAGCTATGAATGAATGTGCAACTGAGCAACTGCTGTCCCTGTATTCCCCGGTAGCAGCCGCGGTGATTAGTATTGATGTTGCTGTGGGCGATACTGTCACCCAGGGCCAGCTTGTCGCCACAGTGGAAACGATGAAAATGCAAACGCCGATCTGCTCGCCGGCGGCGGGTACGGTTAAACACATAGGCGTGCGTGTTGGCGACACCATCCAGAATCACCAGTTGGTCTGCGACATCGTTACAGCTGCCGCTAGCGACACAACGGATTCCGCGGATAAGGTAAAACCCCAGGAGCTTACGCAAAACCCGGCATTACAGGCGCTGCAAAGCCAGCTACAGGTCACGCTGGATGCCGGGCGACAGCATGCGGTGGTGAAGCGCCATAAAAAAGGCTATTCCACGGCCCGGGAAAACCTCGAGGCGCTGTGCGACCCGGATACCTTTATTGAATACGGCCAACTCGCGGTAGCGGCGCAACGACAGCGCCGTGAGTTGCATGATCTTCGCGCCAATACCCCTGCCGATGGCATTATCACCGGGGTCGCCACCATCAACAGCGATATCTTCGGCGAGCTTTCCAGTCGTGCTGCGGTGGTAGTCAACGACTATACGGTATTGGCGGGAACCCAGGGGTATTTTCACCACAGCAAGCTCGACCGTATCCTGGCGCTTGCCCGGGATTGGAACATACCGCTGGTGATGTATACCGAGGGCGGTGGTGGCAGGCCTGGAGATACGGATGTCACGACGCAGATTGCCGGGCTGGATGTTGCCACTTTTGCGACCTGGGCGGGGCTGGCGGGAGTAGTGCCGCGTATTGCCGTCAATAACGGCTATTGTTTTGCCGGCAATGCCGCCTTGTTTGGCTGTGCCGATATCGGTATTGCCACAAAGACCTCCTGGATTGGTATGGCGGGTCCGGCCATGATCGAGGGCGGCGGCCTCGGTAGTTTCGCGGCCACCGAAATCGGGCCGATCGAAGTGCAGGCAAGCAATGGTGTTGTCGATATTGTCGCTGAGAACGAGGTCGAGGCAACCCAGATTGCACGCAAGCTATTGGGCTATTTTCAAGGTGATATCGAACAGTGGTCGTGCCAGGACCAGTTGCAGCTGCGCGATGTGTTGCCCGAGGATCGACGCTACGCCTATGCGGTCAGGAATATCATTGAAATTATTGCCGATAGCGCATCGCTGATTGAATTAAAGTCCGGTTACGGTGGCGCCATTATTACCGGCTTTATGCGCATCGAGGGCAGGGCAGTTGGCTTTCTTGCCAATGATTGCAAAGTGCTCGGTGGCGCAATTGATTCAGAGGCTGCAGAAAAAGCGGCGGATTTCTTGTTGCTATGCAATGCGTTTTCAATTCCCCTGGTGTCGCTGTGTGACACCCCCGGCTTTATGGTTGGCCCCGCCAGTGAAGAGCAGGGCGCAGTCAGGCGCTTGTCCAAAATGTTCATCGCGGGCGCCCAGGTCAGCGTGCCGCTGGTGGCGATATTCCTGCGCAAGGGGTATGGGCTGGGTGCCATGGCTATGGTCGGCGGCAGTTTTGCGCGGCCGGTATACAATGCCTCGTGGCCGGCCGGTGAGTTCGGTGGCATGGGCCTGGAGGGGGCGGTGCGACTTGGTTTCAAAAAGGAGTTAGAGGCCGAGCCGGATCCTCGCGCCCGCGAGGCTCTCTACGACCAGCTGGTTGCCATGATGTATGAACGCGGCAAGGCGACAGAAGCCGCTGCACACCTGGAAATCGACGCAGTTATCGATCCGGCCGATACCCGCAAGGTGATTCTGCGGGCACTGGCAGCATCCAGAGCTTGATCTATTGTCCCTGCGAGGCGCTTGTCTCAGCTACAGCCATGGCACAATCTATGGGCCTGATGGCACGTTTTGCTATAGCAGACTTCATAAACAGGATGACCGCAGAAACGCCACACCCCTTACAACACAAGGCCTATCGGCAATTATTTGACACTCAGCCATCAATATCAGCCCTTTTCGTCGACCTATTCCACGCTTGGAATTGACAAAAACACCCAGCGAATACGCCTGCACTACTATAAAAATACTCCTTGCGCTAAATCCGGATTCATTGCGTTTGCACAAGAATCCTCTGCAACCGAAACGTCAAGAAATCGTGCATCAATGACATCAGGGAAAGTGTTACCAAGAAAACTATTCGCAGGTAAAATGTCTGTTCACTTTACCTGCAGATTCTGAAACCATGCAAAGATCGTTACTTGCCGAAGGCGCGTCAACTGCCCCCGAATGTATTGACCTCGGAAAAGGGATTGGGATACGGATCATTCCCGGCTACAAAAGACGAGCACAGCTGTATCGGCATGGTACGCATATCAAAACGGTCAATCTTCTCGATAAAGTGGCGAAACGGATTTTTGTGGTCGAAGCGGTTGAGTTGGGCGCGATTCAGTCCCGGCTGGCAGATGCTCTCGGCATCACTCGCCAAACCATCCACAATTACCGTGAAATAGAAAAGCACTTTGGCGCTGCGGGACTTATTCATGGATATACCGTCAAAGACACGCTATCAGTAGAGACACAAAAACAATTGCATGCAGACAAGCGCCCACAAGGAAACAAGGCTCAACAGGTTGCGGACATTCGCCGACAGGAGCGGCGAGAACAATCAGGCGAGGCAGTGAAAACTGAGGAGATTAATTTTACTGCCGAGAACGAATCAGGTTCCTCATTACGTCAGGAAGAGCAGCCCTTCGCACAGGAGCATAACTGGGAGTCCACCCGTTATGCCGGTGTAGGCATTTATTGGATCGCCTTGGTGACGCACTGGCATTGGCTACGTTTGATCACCGATCACTTTGGTCATGGCTGGCGTATATTCTCCGTATTTTTGTTGATGACGAGCCAGAATATTCGCTCCATTGAGCAACTCAAGAATGTCCACTCCAGGGAAGCCGGAAGGATACTGGGTCTAGAAAAGATTCCGAGCAAGCCCATCGTCTGGGAGTGGTTCTATACCGTTGCATCGAAAGAGAAAGCGCAGGTGCTCACCACCGCCTATTTTCGCCATCAACTACAGGCAGGCCTGGTGGGGCTCTGGCTGTGGTTTACTGATGGGCATTTGCTGCCGTATACCGGCAAGAGCAAAGTCCACTACGCGTTCAATACACAGCGCCGTATGCCCGTACCGGGCCGCACTAATCAAGTTGTCACAGACGCCTCTGGGCGCATCGTGGATTTTGACATTCAGGAGGGAAAGGGCGACATGAAGGGCTGTCTGTTGGCGCTGCAGGGTAAATGGCGCGACGAATTACCGCAGTCGCCTGTGCTCGTCTTTGATAGGGAAGGTCATGATGGCAATTTCTTTCACCAGCTGATTGAACAAGGCTCACCGTTTGCAACCTGGGACAAGCATGTCGACAAGGCAAAACTGTGGGAAATTGACGATAAAGAGTATTCGACCGATTTCACCTTCAACGGCAAGGACTACAGTGTTTTTGAAGGCGTTAAGCGCATGCACTACGGTGACAAAGATCACCGGCAATCATTCACGCTTCGCCGCATTCATCTCTGGAACCGAAGTAGCCGACGCCGGACCTGTGGGCTGGCCTGGAGCGATGACGCGATAGCACTGAGCACACAGGACTGCGCCGAGGCAATCCTTAGCCGCTGGGGTGCTTCTGAGAACACCTTCAAGCATATTCAAGAGCGGCACCCGTTTCACTATCACCCAGGGTTCAAGCTGTGTAAAAGTGATCGACAGGAAATCACCAACCCAGCGATAAAAGCGAAGCAGAAAGACATTGACAAGATACGGAAGTCTCTCGCTGGATTATACAAAAAAAGTGCTGCCGAAAAGGCGGGAAGCCATCCAGGAAAAAAGGGCGATACAATACGAGACGAGATAAATCAACTGGAAGAACAGGCGCGCCAATGTATCGAAGAGAGGAAGAATCTGCCAGTCAAGATTGATGTCTCAACGCTTCAGGATTATAAAAGCTTCAAACGGATCGATAACGAAGGGAAATATCTTTTTGATTTTGTCACGACATCGGTGTGGAATGCCCGCAAGAAGATGGTCAGTTGGTTGGGCGAGTACTACAACGAAGAAAATGATCTCGTGGATCTATTTTATGCGATCACATCGGCGCAGGGCTGGGTAAAGAACGAGAAAGATCGTGTTACGGTGAGGCTGGAGCCAATAGGGCAACCAAAAAGACGAGCAGCACAAGAGAATTTTTGCCGTAAGTTGAACAGCCTTGGCGCACAATTGCCGAACGGCAAGTGGATGATTATTGAGGTGGGTAATTCGCCTCTGTAGCGCGGGTAAGAGTGTAAAAATATCTGCTCTTTTTGAGTGATGATTTTACGAAGTCTGAACTTAGGGTTTTGAGCGATTATTTTGTC
>CBDTVJ010000375.1:0-4663 GCA_965363655.1 uncultured Halieaceae bacterium
CGGCTGAAGAAATGGAACACAAATCTGTCGCCTTTGATGTTTATCGAGCGGTTGGTGGCAGCGAAGGGTTACGTGTGTCTGTAATGAAGCGCGCCTCTTTCTTCATCGGCTTCGAATTGATGCGAGCCGTGTTTTATATTCTGCGCAAAGACAATCAGCTGTTCAATTTTTCACTCTGGCGCAAGGGCCTGGCTGGTTTGTTTGGCAAGCACGGTGCCTTCAAGGGAGGTTGGGCGCCTTACCAGGAATTTTACGCAAGGGGCTTTCACCCTTGGCAACATGACACGCGACAACTGTTAGTGGATTGGGCGGCAGAGCCTGTGGCTGGCTAATTGCTACCATTTTCTATACTTTTAAATGGCTTATAATCGCTTAGAGAGTCCGACTCTGGCAGGGGAATTGGTGACGCTTGTATGTGTTCATGGGCCGATTCTATCAATTTCAGTCTGTTAAGTTGTCATTACCTTTTTTGATATCGTCCATATCATCAGAGGTTCCTCTCAGTTGGTTTCGCCATGAGCCGTTGCCGAAGCACGCTGCTCGGAACCCTTTGTTCTGGTCCACTGCAGGAAGGTGATGGGCACGCTGCCGGGCGTTAGAGCGTTCCCACTGCTCGACAATGGGAAAGCCTAGCAGTTCACCGTAGAAGCGGACGTTAGCAGCTCCCAGGATATTCTGATTCCAGCAGTTTCCTAGCCCTGTTCCCTACGCAGTTTAAGTAGCCAGGAACTCTGATTTTTTTCTGCGTCATAGAATACGGCGACGGTAAAGAAAAACATCAGTATCAATATAATGTGCGCAGCTATGCTTAAACCGAAATACATGATGCTTCCGATATAGGCTGCAAAGGCGCCACTCCACATAAAAGCCAGGATTGTCATGATAAACATTCTACTGGTCGGATCAGGAATGTGCCTTATCGGGTTTTTACTAGCGTCAAATATGTACTTGTAAGCATCGTAAATCCAAAGTCCAAATTTCTTCATTTCCAGTCCTCCAGTTTATGCAGCGGTCTGGTATGTTTACGGGGTCCGGCCGCAATTGGATTTGCGTTAACGATTTTCATGTCCGCCCTGGATTAATATGGCCATCGGTTCCGGTACCGGGGCAATTAGCTACTCAAACCACTCCTTTTGAACCATGGTCTCATTGGGTAGTACGCTTACAACCCTGATTCAGATGAAAGCCAGGTGTAATATGATAATCAACGGCTCGCTAGCGTCCGCTGTGAGGTGCGACCTCAGCCGGTCAGCGCAACACTTCAACCAAACCAACCAACACCTATAACGACTCCGGCTGCCATAAGTACTTCAGGCATGGGATATCACACACAGGACCGACGGAAATCTACTCGACAAACATCTCCTGCAGTTGCTTGACGATATTGATAGGGCAGGTCACCACAGTCACCTGGGTGTAGCCCATATTCCGTAACTGCTGCGCTGCCAGGGTAGCGCGACCACCGCTGGCGCAGTGCAGATAAATGGGATGGTTCTCATCAGGGATCACCTCAGCGATTTTCATTTCGAGGATACCCCGGGGGATATGCAGGGATTGGGGTGCCGCCAGATTGTTCACTTCGACCAGTTCGCGCACATCGACGATGGTACCGTCGTTATCCTTCATCTCGCTGAGCGCCGTCGCCGCATCAACGCAACGCAGACCGGCACGGGCTTCTGCGACTATTTCAGGTACTGTTTTCAACATTTTCTCTCTCCTTGAAATACATGCGCACCCATTAATGACCCGCTTGAGAGCTAAACATATCACAGGGGCTTTCTCGGCAATAGGCACCCGGCAATTCCTTCCAGCCCATAACCAACATCGAGTACGTCAGGTGCAATTGGCAAAAGCTTCCCCCCGGGGCTACTAGCCCTTTGTCTAGTAGCCTGTTCATTTCGGCCTCGTCGGATTCTTTGGATAGTCTATGAAGGCGTGCTCGATGGACTACTGGCTAGATATCACCGATGATCTGCCATTGATGCTTGCTGTGGATTTTGGGTGGGAGTCGGTGGCGGTTGTATATGTTCATGGGCCGATTCTAGCAAGTTCGAACAGTTAAGTTCTCATGGTATAGTCGCTCCGGTCATCGAGCCCGTGCCAGATAGCGCGGGGCGGGTTATTACCAGGATGTAGGACCCGGAAGTAAATCGATGTACAGCAAAGTCCAGGCTGTTTTTTATCAGGAGTGTCGATTGGATAAGATTGAAAGGGTCCACAGCATCCTCACGCAAGCGCGGTTGGCCCGGAAGGAGACCGGCAAATCCATACTTCTACAACTCTCCGACATCCGTCAGCTCGGACGCTACCCCGGGCAGTGCGGTGTCTCTGACTACTACGACCTTAGGCTTTACTGTGATGACTACTTGTCAGGCAACGGACGCGAGGATTTCATTGGCTGGAGGCTCGAAAACGACTTTAGCCTGGCCCTTAATCCCCGGCATTCGGTATTGCCCGCATGGGACAAATGCGTATTCACACAACTGGCTGATGGTGCAGGCCTTCCCACTATTCCCACCGTTGCATGTCTTCACCCGGCGCAGACCATCTCAGGAATTTTCGGGAAACACTTAAAAAGCAGATCAGACGTGCAAGATTTTTTGAGTGATCCAGGCAACTACCCACTGTTTGGAAAACCAGCCTTTTCGCAGCAAGGCATAGGCGCATATTACCTCGCCGGCTATGCAGCAGATTCCCGTATGGTTCTGCTGAAGTCCGGCGAAGAAATCAACATCGACAGTTTCATAGATAGACTGTTTACCTCTATCGATCCGCAATACCACCGGCCAGAAAGTGGATACCTGTTTCAAAGGCCTCTGGAAATGCACCAAGCCTTACAGCGACTGACAGGATCAGAC
This sequence comes from uncultured Halieaceae bacterium, assembly GCA_965363655.1. Taxonomy (GTDB): domain Bacteria; phylum Pseudomonadota; class Gammaproteobacteria; order Pseudomonadales; family Halieaceae; genus Marimicrobium. The sequence continues at coordinate 2,859 of CBDTVJ010000375.1, forward strand.
ACCATTAGCAGTCTGCGGGTGGTTTGCCTTAATGGCCACGAAGGCACTTTCCCGATTGCAGCGATTTGGAAAATTGCCGTGCCACCAAACACGGTGGACAATTTCAGCCGGGGAAAGTATGGCAACCTGGTGGCTGACATCGATTTACAAACAGGCAAGATCGGGCCACTGATCGGACAATTCTGGCCCGGGGCGCAACTCCTGAGCATCCACCCGGTGTCAAAACTACCTGTTTCGGATACTGTGATACCGCACTGGGCAGATGTATTGAGCGTATGCAAAGAGGCGGGGAGGATATTTCCCCTGATGAAAGTTCATCATTGGGACATTGCCATCACAGCTGCCGGACCACGCATCCTTGAACTGAATGACCAGGGAGCTCTGGCATTCTTGCAGCTCCACGGCAAAGGCCTACTCGGGCCCGAAGTTCGCTCCTTTGTCAGGAATAACACCAGTGCTACCCAGTTTCCGTGGGTAGCACGCTTATAGGCGTGGTACTCTTGTGGTGAGCCCGACACATATGCCCCCATGCTAGCGGGCGACTGTAGCGCCGGCATTTCTCCAGGGTATGTGCGCAGACCATATGCGGAGAATTGCGCTATAAGCACCCTGTTGGTACTGCAACATACTCACAGGAAGTCACTATGCGTATAGCCCGAAAAATCATGCGCGTTGTTCAATCTGCTCGAAGAGCGCGAGTGGAATTTGGCAAGCCAATCTCCAAACAGTTTGGCGAAATACTGCAATACTGGAAACAACCCAACTCGCTAAGCCCGCTGGAGTACTACTCCTTTGGTCTTGCGAATTCAAAATATACTGCTTCGGATCGAGAGCGGTTTCTGGGGTATCGAGCTTTTAGGCAGTACAGAAAATTGGATGCTGTTTCCTGGCATGCAACGGCCAACGACAAGCTCTTGTTTCACGCCGTCATGCACTCTGCGAAAATGGCCACTCCTGTGATTCACGCGGTATTTAGTTTCAACCAGCGACCTGTAGCAGACGCACAGCTATTATCCAGCGAGATCGAGTTACATCAATTTCTGGCGAATACCGATCAATATCCGCTCGTAATAAAGCCTGTTCACGGTTACTTCGGGCGCGGTATCCACGTTGTCCACGCGTACGACTCCCAAACGAAAGAATTGCACCTTGCCGGACGGCAACTATCGCTAACCGATCTGCTTGCCGACTTATCCCACTTTCTCGACGCCGGGCTTATCATCCAGGAGCGACTAAACCCCTCACCCGAAATGTTAGCTGTTGTTGGAAACAGGCTTTCCAGCGTGAGATTCATCACTCTGAGCACTGAACTGGGGCCAGTATTACTGGGACTTAACTGGAAGATCCCAACTGGCAGCAATATTGTCGATAATACCAACGGCTGGACCAATGGCAATCTGGTGGCATGTATCAACGAACACTCAGAACTGGTTTCACACGTCTGCAAAGGCATTGGTGGAGAAATTATTCCAGACATCATGAATCATCCCGATACCAACAAGCCGCTGATCGGACAAGCTATTCCCTGCTTCAAATCGCAGAAGCAATTCGCGCTGAAGGCTGCGACCCTGTTTCCCGGCCTCGGCCTTCAGGCTTGGGACATAGTCTCCACTGATCGGGGGGTGATGGCTCTGGAAGTGAATCTGGTAACGGAGTCTACCATTCACGCAACTCAGCTGGTCGGCAAACGCGGCCTGCTGGATCCTGCCTTTAGACGGATGCTAATGTCTTGATCGGTTCCGACAAGTTAAATCTATTAAAGAACTGTATGGGTCGAGATATTTTCCCGCTCCTCTGAAGCGGCC
>CBDTVJ010000376.1:0-4659 GCA_965363655.1 uncultured Halieaceae bacterium
ACCTGCGGACCTGGCACCGGTCACCGACATCGATAGTGCCTCGGAAGTAAGCCCCGAGGCGGCAGATATGACCCCGGAGTCGGTGGAAGCCATCTGGGAGGCCTGCCAGAGTCTGTACCGCAGTGGTGTGTATCCCCTGCTCACCCTGTGCCTGCGGCGCCGGGGAAAGATTGTACTCAACCGCAGCCTGGGACATTACCGGGAAGGGGAGGTAGCCTCGGTCAATACGCCTATCTGCTTGTTCTCCGCCTCCAAAGCGGTCAGCGCCGTATTGATCCACCTGCTGGCGGAGCAGGGCAAGATCAATTTACTCAACCCTGTGAGTTACTATATTCCAGCTTTCGCCGCCAAGGGCAAGGGTAGCATCACCATCCACCAGCTACTGGCGCACCGGGGCGGAGTGCCTAACGTTCCGGACGATGTTGAACTGGACCTGCTGTACGACCACGACGCCGCGTTGCAAATGATCTGCGAGGAACAGCCTACAGACCATCAGGCCGGGGTACAGGCCTATCACGCTATCACCAGTGGTTTTATCTTCAACGAACTGATCAAGGTAACCACTGGGCTGAACGCCCAGCAATACCTGGATCGCTACATCCGCAAGCCCATGGGCATGCGCTATTTTCGCTATGGCCTGACCAAGCGCGAGCAGGCAGGTGTCGCGATCAACACCACCACCGGGCTGGACAGCGCACTGATCAACAAGGCGCTCACCAATATACTGGGGGTGCACCCGGACCAGGCGGTAGAGATGACCAATGACCCGCGCTTCTACCGCGCTGTGATTCCCTCTGCCAATTTATTCGCTACCGCTGAGGAAGTCAGCCGCTTCTTCCAGATGCTGTTGAATCATGGGGAGTGGCAGGGTAAACAAATCCTGGATCCGCTGATCGTCCATCGGGCCGTGCGCGCGCTGGGAAAAACCGAGCTGGACAAAACCCTCATGCTACCTATGCGCTACAGCGCCGGTTTCATGTTGGGCGGCTCACCCCTGGGAATTTACGGCAAGGACACCCAGTATGCTTACGGCCATCTGGGCTACGCCAACATATTCTGCTGGGCCGACCCCCAACGCGATATCTCAGTCAGCCTGATGAACACCGGCAAACTGGCACTGGGGCCGCACCTGAAATCCCTGCCTGTACTGTTGGGCACAATATCGGCAGAATGTGAGCCAATTGTCGATATGGAAGGCGATGTGCCCATTTATAGCAGGGGCAAGGCAGCCGGCTGAGAGGGGTTTCATGGGCGCAGAACGCCGCAACCAGCAGATACAGCTTAAGTCCCGACCCCGGGGTGAAATCAAACCTGACGATTTCAAACTCGTCGACACACCCGTGCCCACACCCGCAGCGGGCGAGGTACTGGTCCAGAGCCACTACCTGGCAGTAGAACCGGCCATGAAAGGCTGGATTGAAGCACGCGTGGACTACGTCGCCCCCGTGGAGATCGGCGAAGTCATGCGCGGGCAGGGCGCGGGCGTCGTACTGCAATCCAATCACCCGGACTACCCCGAGGGCACACTGGTCACAGGATCCTTTGGCTGGTGCCGCTATCTCACCAGTGATGGTAAATCTGTACCCTTAAGAAAACTGCCGGCGGGAATCGAACCCACTGCGGCGCTGAATGTGCTGGGGATTACCGGGCTGACCGCCTATTTCGGCATGCTGGATATTGGCCAGCCACAAGCGGGAGAAACCGTTTTGGTGTCCGCAGCGGCCGGTGCCACCGGTTCCATCGCCGGGCAGTTGGCGCGCATTGCCGGCGCCAGGGTTATCGGCATCGCCGGGGGCCGCGACAAATGTGAATGGCTGGTCTCGGAGTTGGGCTTCGATGGTGCTATTGATTACAAATCGGAAGACACCGCAGCGCGGGTGGCGGCGTTATGCCCGGACGGACTGAATGTCTTCTATGACAATGTGGGCGGCGAAATCCTCGACATCGCGCTGGACAACCTGGCGGACAAAGCCCGCGTAGTGCTGTGCGGCGGGATATCCCGCTACAACCAAACCGGCGCGATTCCAGGGCCGAAGAATTATTTCAATCTGGTCTATCGCCGCGCCCGCATGGAGGGCTTCATTGTGGTGGATTATGCCGCGCGATTCGGGGAGGGTGTTGGGGCCCTGGCGAAACTTCTCGACAGCGGTCAATTGCAGCACCGCGAAACGCTACTCCAAGGCTTCGACCAGTTGCCCCAGGCCTTAATCAACCTGTTCAGCGGCGGCAATATAGGTAAGCAGTTGGTCGCAGTGGATATCTGAGACCGCATCTTGAGTATTATCAATTACAGTGCTCCACATCGCCTGCTGACCATCGCCCGCGGCCACCCCTACGAACGCGAGGCCTTCGCCAGCCTGTTCGAGGGCCTGGACGATTACGATGTGTGCCATGTGGAGCAACCTGTCGCACAGCGCTGTCTGGGCCCGCAGGCGGCCAGGGATTACGACGCCATCCTGTGCTACGACATGCCGGGGGTAGATTTCACCGCCGCAGACTCACCCCGCCTGGTGCCACCCGACCCCGACTTTACAGAGAACTACCTGGCTATGCTTGATGCCGGCGTGGGCATGGTGTTTATGCATCACGCCCTTGCCGCCTGGCCCGCCTGGCCACAATATGCCGAAATCATCGGCGGCCGCTTTCACTACCGCCCGGCCCAACTGCGCGCACAGGCCTGGCCCGATTCCGGATACCGCCACCAGGTAACACACACCGTTAGCAAAGTGGGCACACACCCGGTGACGGAGGGTATCCCGGACAGCTTCTCAATCACTGATGAACTCTACTTGTGCCCCATCTTTGAAGATGATGTTATCCCGCTGCTGCGGAGTGACTACAGCTACAGTGACGAGAATTTCTATTCCGCCGCCGAAGCAGTTGCAGGTCAGATGAATAGCCGGAAGGGCTGGTCTCATCCGCCCGGCTCCAACCTGGTGGGCTGGGTAAAGCGCTGGGGCAATAGCCCCATCGTGTATTTGCAGGGCGGTGACGACGCTATGGCCATGGCCAATGAACACCAGCGCCAACTGGTGCACAATGCCGTGCGCTGGGTGAGTAGCGAAGCCGCACATTCCTGGGCCAGAGCAGCAGACACCAGGCAGTAGTGCATCATCGCGGCCTGCGAGCGGGCGGCAAAAAAATAAAACAAACCCGAGTGTAACTATGAGCTGTTGGAATATTGCCGAAGCCGTCCATCAACTGGCGGCCAGTAACATCGCGGAACACCCTGCCCTGCTCCACGGTGAGGAAGTGGTTTCCTTCAGGGAGCTGGACCAGCGCGCCGGGGCCATCGCAAGCTATCTATGCACGCTGGAATTACCGGCAGGCTCGCATATCGGCCACTACATGCGTAATTCCAATGCCTACATGGAAACCTTTATCGGGACGGGTTTAGCGGGACACTCTCACGTCAACGTCAACTACCGCTACCGCGATGAGGAACTTATCAGCCTGTGCAACAGCCTGGATATCCGCGTGTTGGTGTACGACCGGGAGTTCGCCGACCGGGTCGCGAGCATACGCGACAAACTGCATGAAACCGTGGCCTTTATCGAGGTGGGTGCCGAGCCCTGCAGCGCGTTCGCACAGTCATTGGCGTCCCTGTATGAGCGGGACAGCGCAACCTTCGAAGCGCGCGCTGACGGTACCGACCTGATTGTCATTGCCACCGGCGGCACCACCGGCTTGCCCAAGGGTACGCAGTGGCGTCACCAGGACTTGTGGCACAAGATGTGCATAGCCACCCGCTACCGGATGGCCCCGCTGCAGCTTGCAGGCGAGCCGGAGACCATGGCCGAACACGTGGCCAACGTTGCCTCCCTGCCCCCAGCGCAACCTTTTTTGACACTCAGCCCACTGATGCACGGTGCGGGCCTGATGATGGCCCTATTGATGATTGCACAGGGCACCCCGGTGATGACCCTCCCCGGGGCGAGCTTCGACCCCGACCAGACCCTTGCGGCGATCAAGCGCCACGGTGTCAGCTGGATGGTATTGGTGGGCGACGCGTTTGCCGCACCGCTACTGGAAGCGCTGGAGCGCAGGGCGGACGAGCAACTGCTGGCATCTTTAGAAACGCTGGTCTCCTCCGGCGCATCCGTCAGTACCGAAACCCGGGAGGGCCTGCTGAGACACCAGCCAGACATGATACTGCTGGACACACTGGGCTCTACTGAGTCCTCTGGTTACGCACTCTCCACACCCGAAGCGGGCGTATTCGCTCCGCTGCCCGGAACACGGGTGTTGGATGAAAACCTGCAGGACGTGGAGCCGGGAAGTGACACCATTGCCATGGTATACGGCGGCGGCTACCAGCCCATTGGCTATTACAAGTCGCCGGAAAAATCTGCAGAGACCTTTGTCGAGATCGAGGGACAGCGCTATGTCATGACGGGTGACCGCTGCACCGTACGCGCCGACGGCAACCTGGTACTGCTGGGGCGCGACAGCACCGTGGTCAATACCGGCGGCGAAAAGGTTTACACGGTGGAGGTGGAGCGGGTACTGGTGGACTTCCCCGCCATCACTGACGCGCTGGTGGTAGGTCTACCTCACCCCCGGTTTGGCAAAATGGTGGTAGCGGTTGTACAGGGGTCTGGACTGAATGGCGACAACCTGGATGTCGCCGCCATTAAGGCCCATGCTGCGCAGCATCTG
>CBDTVJ010000377.1:0-4659 GCA_965363655.1 uncultured Halieaceae bacterium
ACCTGGTAGAAGGACTTTCACCTTCCTAGTCTAGTGCCATGCCCGGCACACACGCTTCAGGTTGGGGCGGCTGTAAGCCGTCCCAAACCCTGACTTGTTACATGCGTACACTAATTCAGCTTGCTCGAAATGAGTCTATTCAGACTCACACCAGATTCCGCAGCCTGTACCGCCAACATTCGATGAGTCTCCGGAGGAACTCGAACCATAAATTTTCCGCTGTAATTTTTTAGCGAAATAGGTTCAGGAATAATTTCCCCAGACTTAGTTATATCCGTGAGAACTTCCTTTACCAATTTTCGGATACCCGCCAGCGCCTTTTCGGGTGTGGAATCGAGCCAGCTTAAGCTAGGGAACTCAGCACAGAGCCCAACATGCTCCCCGTCTTCCTCAGACCAGGTGAGTCTGTACGTATATCGATCAAGATCTTTCTTCATTTGTCACCTCCAGACGATCTATCGCCTGCAATACCTGCCGAACCTGATAGGGTTTGGCCTTTCCCTTGGCGTTCTGAATATTTACTCGGGGATCACCTTGCCATGGAGTTTTGAAAATCTTATGACTGGACCCCGATTGTCTTGGCTCACCGAAGAAATGCTCACATACTTTGGATAAGTCATTGAAACGAATACCTTTTGGGTTCCGTTTCATCTGCTTAAGAATATCTTCGATATCAGCCATAAAATAATAGTATCATTATTGATACTATAGTCAATTGATCAAATATGGTCAGCCTGGCTGATGCAGGCATGTAACAGCTAAGCGTTTATCTGCTGTGCGCAGCATGGCATATAAACGCCTGTTGGACTGGACCGCTTCTCGGTAGCCGCACTCGGTGCTTCTTTAATAGGGTATTGTTTGATTGCCTTCCCCTGCTATCTTCGAGTCTTATGTCGTTCCCTTGCTTCGGGTTCACCGCTTTTTCGTCAAGAATATGCCATGAAGGATCTTTAGGGCAGCGAGGTCACAAAACAACCCAAGCGAAGACTTTTGAAAAGCTCAAAGCGGTTTTCGTATATCTTTTTCCATGTTACTTGCATCTAATTGCCTCTATAGTTGCATACTCATATAAAAAGTCGGTTCTAGAGCAACAAAACTATGCAGCATATTCATTCTCTAACTGGGTTGCGGGGCCTTGCCGCATTATTGGTTTTTATATCCCATTCTGCGAACAGAGGTTTCCTACCTGAATACCTTGGTCAAGGTTTTGGCCAAACTGGTGTCATGCTCTTTTTCGTACTTAGCGGATTTTTGATGTGCCACCTGTACGCTAGTAGAGATTTTACATTCCAAAACGTGAGGGCCTACATCCTCGCTAGAATCGGGAGGGTTTTTCCCTTATACATAGTTCTATTGCTTGTTTCATACATCATATCCAGTTACTTCTATCAGGAATTCTATTTTGACTACAGCAACCCGAAGTCGTTGGCAAAAGCTTTGCTGTTCCAGAATGCCAGATTACACATTCTGGACAATCCCTGTCGAGGTGCAATTCTATGCAATTTTTATCGCATTCTGGATCATGTATCGGCGAGGGACTATGAATTGGGTCGCTCTAGTTGGGTTCTTTATTTTGCTCCCCAGCGCATTAACCTACTTCACGGGTCTCGATAGCAAAATACCCGTTTTAAAATATTGTTTTTCATTTTTTATTGGTGTTGGCACTGCAATTCTAATGGACAGAAACCATGGTTTGAAATTCTTAAAACCAGCGGGAGACGTACTGGGTTTTCCGCTGTTTGTGTTCCTTTTGGTGAATACTCCAAATATCAGGGCAGCAGTAGGAATTCCAGTCTCCGAGGTAATTTATGCTTCTACTTGGCTAGACTCGTGGACGTGGTTAGGAGTCTACGGAGTTTTCCTTTGCACTGCCCTTAACTCCCGCAGCCTAGCATTTCTCAATTGGTCGCCCATTGCCTTCTTCGGTGGAATTTCTTACGGATTTTACCTCTTTCATCTTCCTATCATATTTCACTTTGAGCAGTACTTCGGCGATTCTCTGCTGGTCTGGTTTCTTGCGTTCAGTGTAACCGTGTTGCTGTCTTGGTTATCATTAAGGTATTTCGAACAACCCTTGGCAAATCGTATTCGCCACATTGAGTGGATGCATCGGGCTCCTACAACCCGCTAGCGTACTCACTCAGGTGCCAATTCCCGCCGCAGCCTGGCTGTTCGGCTCAGCCCTTCTCGGTCTAGGTGTGGTGAAGCGTAAGAAAGCGTAGACCTAACTCCTGATACGCGGCGCCGCATGTCGGGGCTTTTTATTGCCTGAAAGTCGAAGAAGCTAACGTCCGCTTCTAGGCGATTGCGGTCAAAATCACCATGCTTTCCAGGTTCCAGCTAATGCCCCTTACCACCTCAAAATGGACGTTAGGGGCTTATAGCTATTCATCAGTCAGCACCCAAGAACTCGGACTTATACAAAACCTTCCGTCATCTGCAAGGAAACCTGCCAGAGCCGTTCAGCTAATGCCTCGTCGGACATATGATTGGAGCCCGAGACAATGACCGGATTACAATCCTCAAAATAAGCACCGCTGACACCGGCCACGTTCGGGTGAGTTGCAACATACATCTGCGTTGCAGCGCCCTGGGCCGGGGTTTTCGCGATTAGTGGCCCCAGTAATTCAAAGCCCTTCTGGATCAAGGCAGGCGCATTGCGGGCAATGCTGGTCTGCACCAGTCCCGGGTGTATCACGTTGGAGGTAGTGCCACTGCCATCCAGATTCTTTGATAGCTGCAATGAGAACAGTGCGTTGGCCAACTTCGACTGACCGTAGGTTTCAAGACTGCTCAAGGGTACCTCACCGCGTAAACTGTCGAAAACTATACCTCCCACTGGTGCCTGGAAGTAAGCTGCTGCGCTACCTACATGTACTATCCTGCCATTGGGGGCTGCCTCTATCATTGGAAGTAGATTATTCACCAGAACGAAATGTCCCAGGTGATTGACGCGGAAAGTACGCTCTATACCGTCTACCAATTGCATATCGCTAATGCCGCTTATACCCGCATTGGCAATGACTATATCAACGGGAATACCCAGTGCTTTTACAGACTCGGCACAGTCAACCGCGGATTGAAAGTCAGACAACTCCAGTGCCATAGGCGTGGTATTGCCTGCAACACTGGCGCATGCCTTGGTGGCTTTCTCCATTGTCCGCCCCGTACCGATCACGTGGGCCCCCCTAAGGGCGAGCACGCGCATGCATTCAAGGCCAATTCCGGAGTTACAGCCGGTAACCAGTGCGGTTTTGCTGCTCAGGTCCATCCCCTGGGTGACGTCCTCAGCGGTGGATTCGGCATCAAAGGAGCTGACCGGCAGGCTGCTGTCGATTTTTAAGCTCTGATCGTTGCCACAAGCAGTAACCAGTGGAGCGGTCACTGCCAATGCGACAGATGCGTGTAGGAGTTGTCGTCTCTTCATGTTCGAATCCCTGTATCGCTAATACTGTCAGTATATAGACTGGTAATAAGAAATGTACGCTATGAGTCGCTAGCTGCTGGAAGTCAAATCAAAGGCTAACGTCTGCTTGTAGGCGAAAGCGGCCCTCGTCACCCAGGCGATGTACTCAGCGAAAACTTCCGCTTTCACCTCATAACGGCCGTAAAGAATCAGTCAGATTTCAGCTATCTGAAGGGCCGTTGTGCCAGTTGCGGTCATAAGCCACCTCAAATATCAGGCAATAAAAAGCCCGTCGAAACGGGCCTTAGATTAAATTGGAAATTACGCCTTTAGCTGTTTGCGCTTGGCTACGACGAGTCCACCAATTGCGCTGATGAGTAACCATGCGGCGGCTGGAAGGGGGACCTGAGATACTTCTGTCATGGTGAGGTCGTACAAATCAAAGTAGTCCTCGCCATCGACCTGTACTGAGCCGAAGGAGTTAGAGATATCGAAGTAGTCGGCAACGTTACCCTGCGCGGCAAACACAAATACGTCTATATCACTACCGAAAGTAGCGCCTGCGGCAGGTGCTAAGTTCAGATCGAGGTTACCCACATAAAAATCCTGCACATAAATATTTGTCTCTTGCGAATCGCTAACGAACATACTGTCAGCGCAACTACCCGCGCAGGTAAAATCCTGCTGTGTAAGTAGTAGCGACCCATCTCTGTATACGTCCAATCCAAAAACTGACCCCGGATAATTTCCGAAACCGTCGGCCCCGGGAGCGGAGGTATCTACGTAAAATATCCCAAATATATCGAAGAAATCGCCAGTAATTTCATCGCCGCCTTGGTCATAGGATTGATTTATAGCGCCCGCAAATTGCACCTCGACAATAGCGGCGGATGCTGACAGGCCAGCGCACATCATGACCGCTCCAGCGATAAGTGCACCAAAATACTTTTTGCTATTATTACGAAACATAACTCAGGTCCTTTCTATTTGTGTTACAGCGTGATGAATTTAGTATCGTCAAATATGAGCATGCAGTTACCGTGCCACTTCTTGCTGGCGCAGTGAGAGCGCGGGTTGTGGCAAAGCGCAAATACGCTTATCCCTAAAAGTGTAAAAAGACCTGACACAATGTAACCCTTTATTATATAGGGCTATATGCTGGCAATGACCGCTGCGAATAAACAGCGGCCTAAAACCATATCATAGAGCTAATATCCCGAAATAGGCGAAGGCGGACCCAGTGAAAAGTTAAC
>CBDTVJ010000378.1:0-4583 GCA_965363655.1 uncultured Halieaceae bacterium
GTACCAGGTACTCAAACTTGAAGACGCCTATGCACAAATAGAAAACCGGGCAATCACTGCCGATACCGTGGTTTTGACTATTGATGACGGATTCTACAGCGCTCTAAGAGTAGCTGCGCCAATTTTGAAGCGCTTTGAGTTCCCAGCAACTCTGTACCTTACCTCCTACTACTTCGACGAGACCTGCCCTATTTTCACCCTCGCAGTGGATTATATGTTCTGGACAACAACAAACAAGGCCGTCAATTTCAAGAAACTGGCAATACCGGGACTCGAGGATGACAAGGCAATGGACATTGCCAGTGGCAAAGATTCCCGGGCCTGCGAACTGATCAAGAACTTTGGCCAGTCATTGCCCAGCAATAAAGAGCGCACCAGGCTAATGGAGTCTCTGGCGAGACTGCTGAACTTTGATTATGGCCAGCTGGAAGAGAGTCGCCTGCTCAACCTGATAAACAGGGAGGAGATTGCAGTGATGCTACAGCACGGCATCGATATTCAACTACATTCACACCGACACAGGTTCCCGCTGGACAGTGACAATGCCAGCCGGGAAATCACAGACAACCGCGCCGCCATCGAGCCCTACCTGAAGCAGGCGATGTCACATTTTTGCTATCCCAGTGGTGAATGGGACAGCCTACACTGGCCTGTCCTGGAGAATCACAACGTTCGTACTGCCACCACCTGCGAAAGCGGCCTGGTCGATGCAGATACTCCCAGATTTGCGATGAACCGAATCCTGGACAGTGCGAGAATTTCCCAGATCGAATTTGAAGCAGAAGTATCGGGATTCAATGAATTGATTCGCCGAGTTCGACGCACGGCATGACATCCTCAATGCAAAGAAAACCGAAATTCCTTGAACCGCGTTATGGCGGTAAGTCTGCATTTTTGCAACATCAGGCAACCAAAATCCGTCTCTACACCGGCAAATTCAGGCGCTGGCAGAATGTGGACTTTGAGGCTGTTGATCGGTTTATTTTTATTTGTAAGGGCAATATATCCCGAAGCCCCTATTCTGAAGCAAGGTCACTGCAGCTTGGTCATCCGGCAATATCACTCGGTACCGAAGCCGAGGATGGCAAGCCAGCAGACTCGAGCGCCTGCAGCAATGCACTTGCAAGGGGCCTGGACTTGTCCGCACACAAGGCCACGAGCCTTGACAGTTTCGCGCCTGGCAAGAATGACCTGGTGCTGTGCTATGAACCAATACATGCCCTGTTTATTGAAAAAGTGGTAACAGCAACCGTCGACAGTGAACAAATGCCCCAGGTTTCACTGCTGGGCCTGTGGTCAAGCCCTCGCTGGCCACTGATATTTGATCCCTACAGCCTGCATGACCAGTACTACCAGACTTGTTATACCGTCATTGACTCAGCCATTGCCAACCTGGTAGCGCTAACGGACTCGCCCGCAGTGCCCGAGACAAATGAACATGGATAGATCCGTGTCAAGTACACAGAAGGTGCTCGTTGATGCGGCCCATACCATGGGGTCTATCGCGGTTATTCGCTCTCTTGGGAGGGCCGGTCACGTCGTACATGCATGCTCAGCAAATCACGATGCCCTGGGCTTTAAATCCCGTTTCACGAACAAGTCTGCTGTTTTTCCCAACTACGAGTCCCCACAGTTCCTGGATTTCCTCAGGAAATACATTGCGGACAATGCCATATCCGTGGTGATTCCAAGCGAGGGTTTCCTGCTGGCCATCCGAGGCAGCTTCTCGGAATTTTCGGATCTCCTGCCATTTTCCAGTGATGAATCAGTCGTGTACAAGGGTCTCTCCAAATGGGACCTGTTTGACCAGCTTCGCAGACACGGCACTGACGATCACCTTCCCCCCTATCAGTTACTCGACTTTGTAGCCGGTGAACAGCAACTGCAACTGGATGAGCAACAGTACTTTCTAAAACTGGATGAAGTTTACAGAAACAAGGAAGGACAGAATTTCCCGGGAGTGCTCCCGGCGCAGAGTGCGCAAGAATGCAGCCAGCTGGTGAGCGAAGTACGCCCTTTCTTCGACCGTGCCCTGGTTCAGGGCTTTGTATCGGGCGTGGGCTGCGGGGCTTTCTTCCTTGTGTGGGATGGCAGGGTTATAGCCCATTTCATGCATTTGCGCCTACACGAAGTTCCCCACACAGGTGGGGCCTCATCATTGAGAAAATCCTGGTGGCACCAGGCAATTTACGATGACGCTCTGGAGAAGGTCACCTCCCTGCAGTGGCAGGGTGTTGTGATGGTCGAGTACCGATGGAATCCTGAATCGGACGAATTCTACCTTATGGAAATGAACTGCAGGTTCTGGGGGTCTCTGCACCTGGCACTGTACGCGGGAGTCGATTTCCCCGCGCTTCTCGTTGCTTGCCACGCGGGGCACGCGGGGCAGAACATTGTTGAGCCGTCACCCAATGAGATAGCCTGCCGCTACACTTTTCCCAGGGAGGTGCAATTCGTATGGAGCCTGTGGAAAGATGCGCGTGTACCTGTTCGGGAAAAGCTTGGCGCTGCCCTCGGCTTCTGCGGCTTATTTTTTTCAAGCCGTACTAAATCTGACCTCTGGTTCCCCGGTGACCGTTTTCTATACTGGCGAAGATTCTACCGTTTCATCAGAGACAAAGGCGCCTGATCTGCTAAATCCATACCGCTTTCGGAATTACTAAGCGCCCGATATTTTTCGTTGTAGCATGAGAGCATCAATAAAGTACTTTGTAGCCCAGTTGGGGTAGCCGCCCATCATATACTCGCCCAAGATGGGATATGAGCCCTGTATTCCCCCTATCATGTTTTCATTGCCGCCAGACATTATCTGCGTCGCCTTGACAAAACTGGTAAGCCGGTTCCCTGCCTCGACAAACCCGGCCTCTCCAAATTCCTCCGCGAATCTGTAGCAAAGGATTGCCAACTGTACTGAACCGGTAAGACATACGTGTTCCGCCTCGGGCTTCCAGTTCTGGTCAAGTCGAGCGGCTAGATAGCCATTGTCCTGCATCGGGCTCAATGCGCCCGCCAGGGTTGTCCTTGTAGCCTCTACAAAATCCTCTCGATCCGCCAAAACACCGACTTCAAATATACCCTGCAGTGCATAGCCAATGGTATGAGTCAGGGGCATATGCGAATAATTGAGGCAATTATTTCGAAACCAACCCGCCTCGTTTCGTTGTTCCAGTGCAGCCTCGATAGATCGAATCGCAGCATCTTTTAGAACTGTATCTTTCGCTGCCTCGCCCGCCCGATACATAGCCCAGGCGCATAGGCAGGTATAGGTCTTGACTTCGTCACCGTGTACGAATTCTCCATTCGTTCGAAAGAAACCACGATCATCAAGGTCATCCGCCAGAAAGTGACAGGCCCTGAGTGCCGCGTCCAGATAGACCTGCTCTCCAGTGAACTCGTAAGCAGAAACCCAGCCATCGGCAACCATGCCAGTATTGAAAGCTGCAGCCTTCTGCTTGCTCGGCGGACAAATAGTTCCGCCCTGCACTGCCCCGCCAGGCATTTGTACTGTTATTTCCCAATCAGCCATCCTCAGTGCAGCCTGTCCAAGATCTTCGCGATCGAACTCCCCTGCGCACTTCAACAGCGTAGTAATAATATACCCGGTAGTCTCAGGGTATGAGGGTTTCCAGGCATCACCGGATGAGAGTGGGAAATACCCCTGGGCAACACCATCGTCATTGGTGGCAGCCTGAGCCTGTAATAACCAATTGATGGCGAGTTCAAGTCGCTCCTCTATCTGATCCGGAATACCTCGAGCAGCCAGTTCCTGCACCCGTTTCTTCTCATATTTAACATGCTCGGAAAACTCCCGATTTTCTGGCAGAGCGAGATTGGCGTCCTGATCCTTCCTCAGGGAGTAGTTCCAATATTTTTCTTTCAGCTTTCTTATCATTCATCGATCCCGCTTGGGCTATCAAACACCCAACGATTAATTTGCCTGCAACCGGTCCATACTCAAGTATCTACTCTTCCCAGAACCCGGGATCCACCGCCCATTATGGCAGTCGATACAATCTTTTCTTCTCCCGCAAAAGAAAAACCGGCCGCGAGTAGTAGCTCTCGTAGCACATCATCCCTATGATTCACTCGACTGACTACCCTGGCAAACCCAAGCTGGCGCGCCTGCTGCTCAAGATAGCTGATTAGAAGAAGGCCAACGCCATCTTCGGAGGCACCGCTGATAAATCGCAGATCTCCAATTTCGGCGACGTCTTCCATCGAGGGTTTTCTACCCGCAGGCGACCTTCGTCCTGTCTGTTTACGTTCAAGAAATCCAATGGCCGTAACCTTCCCATGTTGGTCCGATAAGGCATAACAATAGGGATTAGATCGACAAAATCCCCCAAGGCTGTCGCTGAGTTCCGGAGCTTCAGCAGTCGCCTTCACAAGTATCTCCCAGGAGAGCTCTTCGAAAGTATAATCCTGAGTATTCACAGTGACCGGGCCCGGTAAAGACTTTGTGAAGACATTCACCCGCTTTACGCTACAGATTTCCTCCGCCCTCGTTGACAGAATTGATCGTATTTCCTGCTTTCCTGAGACAGCAAGCTGTTGACTGGTGGAAGCCAATACTCAGATCGGAA
>CBDTVJ010000379.1:0-4564 GCA_965363655.1 uncultured Halieaceae bacterium
CATTTCCAGACCAGCCTGGACTGCCAAAACTGTCATTCCACTGTGGCCTGGATGCCAGACAGCTTCCGCCACAGTTCTCCGAACTATCCCGGACAGCACAATAGCAACCTGGGTTGTACCGACTGTCATACCAATAATGCGCAAGCGTTGCTGTGGCCATTTGCTGCTTACCAGCCGGCATGCGCCGCCTGTCACGCCAACGATTACAAACCTGGCCCACATAAAAAACACGAGAACCCCGACGTGAAGTACAACGTTTCCGAACTGAAGGACTGCTCGGGCGCTTGCCATGTCTATACCAACTCCTCCTTGACCACTATCAAAGATAACCGGTTCGGTGAACACCGGGTGGGAGATTCGGGCTTTGACTAATTATCGATATGTCGCTCAGAGAGCAGACGGTTTGAACGGGCTGCTGCTTTGCCTGCTGCTGTGCATAGCTATTACAACGAATGCTTACGGTGACGAAAACCTCGATATTATTTCGCTGGATGATCGAGAGCAGGTGGGCACACAACTGAAGGAGGCCGCCAGGCTCTATAGCAAAAGGGAGTACGGTGCGGCCGCCATTATTTACCAGCGCTTGAGCGGGGCCTCCAACGTGGAACAATCCGCCTGGGCACTGGAGCTCTACGGGGTATGCCTGGAGCAGCAGGGCGATCACGACGCGGCACTGGCAGTTTTCGATGACTGGCTGGAGCGCTACCAGGGTACCGCCGGTGAGGTGCGGGTAAAGCAAAGGCAGATTGCGCTGCTAACCGCCAGCACTGAACCGCAGCTCATCCGTAAGCTGGCCACCCAACGGAATAACGATACCCAGGTCTACGGCAGTACCTCGCTTATGTATCGCGGTCTGAGTCGCAAAGTTGCAGACCAGGATGCCGAGACCGCCATCTCTTCCCTGGCCGGCGACCTGGATCTTCACATGCGCGCCCGCAGTGGTAGTTTCCTGTGGCGCAGCCGCGTGACAGGGGGCTATCTCAGTGACCAGTCGGACCGAGGGGATTCGGATGGCCGGGTCAGCAACCTCTATGCCAGCATCATGCATGAACCCAGCGGCGCGGAACTGACTGTCGGCCGTCAGCGCGCCAGCGAAAACGGTATTTATGGTTATTTTGACGGCGCCAGTTTTAGCTACCCCCTGGGTGAGCTGGTCACGCTTTCGCTGCGGGGAGGAGCAGTGTCCACCTCCAGCCAGGACGCGCCAAGCAGTGACCACAAGGTGTACGGGGTTGGCACTGAAATTCATCTTGCAGATCCAGGATTACGATTGCAGCTCTATGCGATGGAGCAGACTTATGACGGGCTGACGGAGAGGCGCGCGGTGGGCGCCGAAATCTCCTACTTCAATGACTTTTCACATTACCTGTTGGTAGCCGACTACGACATCAAGTTCAAGGAGGCCAATAACCTGATGCTCAACAGTAGCTGGCAATTGGGTGATGTCACCAACGTGGCCCTGTCGCTGGGCTATCAACGCAGTCCTTTTTTGAGCGCGACCAACGCCATTATCGGCGAGTACGATATGGACCTCGATGAGTTGGTCGGAGGGCTCGATGATGGCCTTGATATCTACGACGCTGCCCTGGACAAGACCGCACTGAGCCGCTACGCCTCGCTGGTAGTTAATCGGCAGCTGTCGGACAGCCTGCGCGTGATTGGAGAGGCCTTCTATTATCAAATGAGCGACCTGCCCCAGTATGACCCCGCATTCGAGTCGCCGGATACCGATGCCAATACCACCTGGGGTCTGCAGCTGGTGTGGGGGGATGCCCTGTTTGCCAACGATATGTTGAGCACCGGACTGCGCTATACCTCCGGTGACGTAGCCAACAACGCCACCGTGTTTATCGACGAAAAATTGCGTTTCGATCATGGCGTGGACCTGATCGCGAGGCTCTCGGCATCACGCCGCTGGCTGGAAGACATGGACCAGGATACCTATACCGTGCGACCAGGTTTGCGGCTGGCCTGGCACATCACCCCGGATTTTTTACTGGACCTGGAATTAGGTTACGAATGGCTGCTGCAGGACTTTCAAGCCGATGATTTCCAGGTGCACCAGGGCTTTGCGATGATGGGATTGCGCAGGAGATTCTAAGCTGGCCCTTGCCCGGTATCACTGGCCCCTGCCGGGTATCAATTGTGGAGTACTAGCCTGACATGAAGATGAAGCGCGAAAAATTGCTGTGCTCACTGCTGCTCACCCTGGCCTGTGCATGCAACGCAGTGGCGACTAACGCGGGCAGCCTGGATCAGCAAATCCAGACCATCAAACAGCAGGCACTGGAACTGAACCGCGACCTGTTTCTACTGGAGGAGGAGCTGCTGTTCCCCGATGATTCGCGCCTGGCGGTTTTCCTGTCCGTGGATGTAGAGGGTCTCTTCTCCCTGCAAGCGGTCACACTGAGCATCGACGGCAGACAGGTGATGCACTACCTGTATACCCCCCGGCAACTGGAGGCCTTACGTCGAGGTGGAATTCATCGGCTGTATATGGGCAATGTCAAAGCCGGGACGCACGGAATACTCGCCGTGTTTACCGGTACGGGCCCCGAGGATCGTGAGTACCAGCGGACGACCGAAGTTACTTGGGAAAAGACCAGCGGTGCGCAGAACCTGGAGCTCAAAATCATCGGTTCCGCTGACCTGCAGCAACCCGTATTTGCAGCGCAGGCCGCGGCATCCCTGCGCGACGGCAGCGCGCTGTTTTACTATTTCCAGCAGGATTATTTTAATGCACTGACCGAGTTGATGGTGGCGCAGCAACGCGATGAACTGGATGCGCAGGGCGACAAGGCTGAATTTTTGCGCGGTGGCGTAAGCCTGTCATACGGTATGGAGCGCGCTGCCGAGCAGATATTTGAGCGGCTACTGACCGAGCCCGATGCATCGATTGATCGGGACCGGGCCTGGTTTTACCTGGGCAAACTGGCCTGGAAAAGAGCTGACCTGGATCGCTCCGCTGCCGCCCTGGACAAGATGGCGCCCACTTACCAGGGCCAGCTGACGCCGGAGGCAAATTACCTGCGGGCTTCGATCAGCCTGCGCCGCGGTGAGCAGCAACTGGCCGCCAGCTATGAAACGCTGTTGCCTGCCGCTTCACCCTGGTTGTACTACCACTATTACAATTTGGCTGCCAGCCATGCAGGCAGGGGAGAGTGGACGGCGGCGCTCGGGTATTTCGAGCGGGTCATCGAGTCACCATTATCTACACCGGAAATCAGCTCACTGCGCGACAAGGCTCTTACAGCGTCTGGCTACGCGTACCTGGCCACGGAAAACTATGAGCAGGCAGCAGGGGATTTTACTCGGGTGCGGCTGGACAGCCCCCTGGTAGACCGCGCCTTGCTAGGCTATGGCTGGGCACACAGCGAGATGGGTGATTACCGCTCAGCAATGAGCCCCTGGCAAGTTCTCGCAGAGCGCTCTTTGATGAGCGACAGCGTGCGCGAAGGACTGTTGGCGCTCGCGTATGCCCATGAGCAATTGGGCCGGCAGCGTGACGCGCTGGCGCAATACCGACATGGGGCTGAAGTCTACGCAGCGGAATTGGCCACAGTGCAGGCCGCTGTCGAATTATTCCGCGATGGCGGCCTGCCGCAGCAACTGGGTTTGGACGAAGACAATTCGCAGGACTGGTTGTACGGTCAGGATGTACTACCGGAAGGTGAACACCTGCCCTATTTGCGCCACCTGATCAGCAGGCACAATTTCCAGTTGGCGCTGCGTGAGTTGCGGGATTTGCACAGCATGACGCGTTACCTCTACGGGGCAAGCCAGCGCCTGGAAAAGCTGTCAGGGGAGGATCGGGCCCAGCAGTCCGCGTACGCCTCGCGTATCCGCGACTTACAGCAACGAGCGCACTCCCAGGAACTGCAGGTGCAAGCCAGGCTGCAGGATGCCCGGGCGCGTGTCAGCGAACTGGCGATCACCGAATTGCAGCAACAGGCAGGGAAGCTGCAGCGGGCCCTGGGGCAATCACGTCTGGCCGTGGCCAGACTCTATGACGCGGGCAGTCCTAAGGTGCAGCCATGAGTCGGCAGTGGCTATGTATGGTGCTGTTAATGCCGACCGCATGCGACGGGCTTGCCGCGGACGAGCAACCCCGGGAGACCAAGGTGAGCGGATCGTCGCCGGTTATTTTTCCGGACCAGGAAGAGCCGCCCCACAGAGATGCTTTTGAAGAGATGCTCGACAGCCATGCCGATGTACTGGAAATCGATTCCAATGACACCATTCGTTTGCAATTACAGCGTCGCTCGGTCGACATTCATCCGGGGGATGAAGAGCTCGGCATATTCGTCGCACAACTGCTGCTCTCCCTGCGCAAGTTTGAAGGTGGCGGGGGATCATCCGGGTCGACCCTGCAAGACCTTGAGCCAGTAACTCTGCTTGAGAATGACCAGAGCCTACCTGAACCCGACCTGCACCAACTGGAGAGCGTTTACCGCGATGTGTTGCAGAGCGACACTGAGCCGACCGTTCGCCTACGCGTGCAGCATCGCGTGGCGGATATCAAGTTGTTGCAAGGCGAGGCCGCCTTGGCCGGGGATGATAGTGG
>CBDTVJ010000380.1:0-4564 GCA_965363655.1 uncultured Halieaceae bacterium
TCTTGGAATGGTCAAGGATCGAAGTATAGGCCATATAAACAAGGTTTTGTGAGCCGATTCTAGCAATCTGGGCCAGTTAAGTTGTCAGTACACACTCAATGATAACGATGAAAATTTCGACTAATTCTTAGTCCATTATCAATGCCTGTTTTGGCAGTACGCTTTATATTGATACAATTATCAATTACTCTTAGCACCCTGCAAGCAATAGCTCTATTGGTTTTGGGGTGGCATGTAAAATCGAACATTGGTTTGAATGACGGAATCAGGCAAAAACCGGACCCGGGCAACTAAAATGCCACCTGATCAGCGTCGGCAACAGCTGCTGCGAGCGGGAATTATTAGCTTTGTCCAAAAAGGTTTTGGTGACACCAAGCATGCTGACTTGGCCCGCGCCTGCCAGGTATCAGTGCCAACGGTGTTTTTCTATTTTCCCAATCGGAAGGCGCTGGTCAACGCCATTCTGAATGAAGCGGGAAGTGCACTGATTACTCATGTGATCAAGGCCGCCCAGGCTATAGAAGACCCCGCCCTCAGGCTGGAGGCGACTGCACCCCTCTATGCACAGTTTGCGGCAGAGCAACCGGAGTATGTGAAGGCATGGCTCATGTGGAGCATGCACTTCGCCCCGGATATACAAGTGTCTTACCAGAAGTACGAGGCGCAAGTCATCGGCGCTATGGCCGAAATGATGTTGATAGGAAGTGAGGACGGCCACTCCAAAGAGGATGCTCTCGACCGAGCCCGTATGATTCTTGCCTCGTCCGCTTTTCTGGCAAAAATGGTATTCGACGGAGTGTCAAAACATCGCCGCAATGAATTTGTACAGAACGTGTTACAACCCATGAAGCTTCACTAAAGAAAACATCAGGAGAACCTGAATGACACAATCTACCTTCAACCGTGTGCGCCGCACCCTTAGATGGACTGCCATCTTAAGCGCAGCCTGCCTCATCAGTGTCCAGGCGATGGCGGCCACGCCCCTGGTACACGATGCCGAGTATTACATCCTGGAAAAGCAGAACGGGGAACGCTGGTCACTAGAGGATAAAGACCTGGACAAACGCTTGGCCGAATTTCGTAAGAAAAATGACGGCAAGTCACCTAATATTTTCTACATACTAGTCGATGACATTGGGTTTGGTGATCTCGGCAGCGAAACACTCAATGCTCTTCGCGGCTACAAGACGCCCAATATCAACCAGTTCTCCCGGGACGGCATGCGTCTGGCCCGAATGTACACCGAACCCTCTTGCACGCCCACCCGCGTCGCGTTTATGACCGGCCGCCAACCCTTTCGCAACGGCATGGGCAACACCGCAGTCGACATATCAGGTTTTGGACTTGCTGGTGAAGAGGTAACCCTGGCCGAGGTGCTCTCCGAGAGCGGTTACAACACTGCACATATCGGTAAGTGGCATATGGGGGACATCAAGGAGGCCTGGCCCAATATGCAGGGTTTTGACTACGCAGCCTTCCCCATACACCAGCAGGGCCAACTCACCATTTACCACGACGATGCGGCCGACGAAGAAATCAGCATCGGCATCGGTAAAAACAACTATGACGATCGTTACACTCTTGATGAATGGCTGCGCACAGACGCCTCATCCATGGTCACCGGAGTTGAGGGCCTGCGCGGACAGAACGTACGGGAAGTGTACATGGAACCCGGGGAGCGCTGGACCGAAGCCAAGTATCATGAAATGAACGAGCGCTACCAGAACCAGACAATAGAGCAGTTGCGCAAACTGGCCAAGGCCGACAAACCGTTTTTTCTGCAGTACTGGCCCCTGTATCCATTGACAGGACCACGTACCACGACGGATCAATACACCACACCTAATGGTGGCGTATACGTGGAGAAGATGAAACTGGTCGATCAGTGGATCGGGGAACTAATGACCGAGATGGACGAACTCGGCATCGCGGACAATACGCTGGTAATCATCATGGGTGACAACGGCCATTTCACCAAGTATTCCCCCGGATCAGGTTACACACCCATGGTTTTCCGGGGTGGGAAAGGGTCCACCCTGGAAGGCGGTGTTCGAGTGGACGCATTTGTACGCTGGCCTGGCATGATCGAAGCTGATTCTGTAGCGGGTGACATCATCCATGTCTCCGACCTGTTTACCACTATAGCTCGCCTGGGCGATGGTATGGATAAGATCCCTAGAGATCGTGTCATTGATGGTATTGACCAGACATCCCTGCTGCTGAATGGGGATACATTTAGCCGACGAGACTATGTATTCCTTTACAACATCAATACACTGGAAGCGGTGGTTAAGGAACAGTACAAACTGGATTTGTCATCCGGTGCTGAGAACGCCATTTTGGCGAAATTCTACGACCTGTTCCGGGACACCCGTGAAGAATGGCCGGTATCCACCGAAGTCGGAGCCTGGGGCGGCGCCAAGTTTGTTCGCATGGTCAAGCGCCACATGGGACGCAAGGCGAAGTATCCGGACACCCCTCCTGCTACGGGTATGCCATATGACGGCATAGACAACCTACGACCGGAATCCAAAGCAGCGGTACAGGAGTTTCTTTTCATGATGAAAACACCAGGGGTGTAACTCACATACACGTTAAGCGATAGGTAGAAAATGAAGGTGCAATCAATGTCACGAATCTCGATCCTGGGCATCTTGTTTTTTCTAGCGACGAGCCAGGGGTTGGTCGCGGCCGAAGCACCCCGCCTGATCCTGCAAATCACCGTGGACGGACTGCGCGGTGATCTGCTGGATCGCTATGCTGATAATTTTGGCAAGGGCGGCTTCAGTTATTTACTAAACAACGGTGTGGTCTACCGCAACGCGCACTACCTGCATGCCAACACCGAGACCATCGTGGGCCACACCACGCTGGCCACAGGCGCAACGCCGGCAGTGCACGGCATGGTCGGTAATGTCTGGTACGACGCCGATAGTGGCGAGTTGGGCTACAACATAGAAGATGCCGATGCGCCACTGATCCCGACGCGGCAGGACAGCGCAAAAGGCGAACAGGTGGACCCCGCCCAAAAAATAGCTCGCTCTACCGGCCGCTCTCCCAGGGCGATACTCGCCCCGACTTTCAGTGACACGCTGAAGATTGCCTCTGACGGTCAGGCAAAAATCTTCGGTATCTCCGGCAAGGACCGCAGCGCAGTAGCCATGGCGGGCAAGACTGGCACTGCCTATTGGTACTCCACCAATAATGGCGACTTCCAGAGCAGTGCCTATTACATGGACAACTACGCGGACTGGGTAAATGACTGGAATGGCCAGCGCAAAGCGGCGCAACTAAGTGGCGGGCAATGGGAACTGTTTATGGCCCCGGACAAATACCAGCCCGGACGACGGGACGACCGTCCGTATGAGGTCGATCTGAAAGGTTACAGCCGCACCTTCCCCCACCCTTTTGGCCAGACCGAGCATCCCCTGTTTTTTACCCGCGTGCTGGTCAGTCCCGAGGGTGATCGCCTGTTGCTGAATTTTGCCAAAACCCTCATTGAAGCGGAGAAACTCGGACAGAATGAAACCACAGACTACTTGTCCATTAGCTTCTCCGCGGTGGATGCCGTCAACCACTTCTTTGGCCCCGCCAGTCTGGAGAACGAGGACGTAGTCTTGCAACTGGATCGCACCCTGGCGGACCTATTCAAATTCATCGACAAGCGAATTGGACTGGGCAATACTCTGATCGTATTTTCCGCCGATCATGGCATAGCCGAGATGCCCGAGTACGCTACTGAGCTCGGCTACGAGGCGGGTCGGCTTTATAACGACGAAGTGTTGACTGCGGCCAGAGGGATCAGCAATTCGCTGTTTGGTACCGAAAACCTGGTAAAAGATTTCTTTCGCCCCTACCTCTATCTGGACAGCGCTGTCATGAGAGAAAAAGAGCTGGATCGCCAGGTGGTGGCAACAGCGATAGCAAATGATCTAGAAAAAATTGAAGGCATCGGTGGCGCCATTGCCAATAGCAGTAGTACCCCGAGCAACCCCTCTGTTGCTGAAGCAGCCGTCCGGCGCAATTATCATCCACAACGCTCAGGTGATATTTACGTTTTCCAACGGCCATATTGGTTCATGTTCGACCGTGGGGCCGTAGCTGCCATGCATGGCTCACCGTGGAGCTATGACACACATGTGCCGATCATTTTTGCGGGGCAAGGCATAAAGCCTGCTAAAGTGGACCGCCTAGTGCACCCCGTTGATGTATCTCCCACCTTGTCGGCCTTATTGAACATCACTGCGCCCGCAGGAGCAGAAGGCTCCGTTCTAGCAGAAGTAGTCCAGCCTTAGACGTGCGGCGTGTTATACCCGATTAAGCGATCTGGGTCTGGGTCAAACGAACGGCATGTATATAGAGGCATCGCATGAATAGCAGTACGGCTGAAACTCGACTTATTGTAAACGGAAAATCTGCGGGTCGCTCAGATCTGCGATCTGCTATTACAAACCTACGCGCCGAAGATATAGCACTAGATGTCAGATCAACCTTTGAAGCGGGTGATGTGCAGCGACTGATCGATGAGGCCATTCACGAAGGCGTGGGACGCTTGCTAATTGGT
>CBDTVJ010000381.1:0-4560 GCA_965363655.1 uncultured Halieaceae bacterium
TTCGACCCGAAGGTTCCCGGTGAAAAAGCTAAACACGCCTGTTGCGACGTGGTAAACCGTGGCCTGGCGGCGTGGCAGGGACAGCTGTTTTTCGGCAGCCTCGATGGACGTCTGTTCGCCCTGGACGCGAAAACAGGCAAGGTCAATTGGGAAACCGCGACTTTTGACCCAGCCCTGCCCTACACCATCACCGGAGCTCCGCGTGTGGTCAAGGGCAAGGTATTCATAGGCAACGGCGGCGCTGAGTTCGGTGTGCGCGGCTATATAAGTGCATACAACGTCGCCGACGGTTCCCTGGCCTGGCGTTTCTACACAGTACCTGGCAACCCGGATCTCGGCTTTGAAAATGAAGCGATGGAGATGGCGGCACAGACCTGGAACGGAGAGTGGTGGGCGCTGGGCGGTGGCGGTGGCACCGTGTGGGATTCGATGGCCTATGACCCGGAGCTGGATTTGCTGTATTTCGGAGTGGGCAACGGCACGCCATGGAACCAGGAAATTCGCTCGCCCGGAGGCGGCGACAACCTGTTTTTATCCTCCATAGTGGCTGTCCGACCTGATACTGGAGAATATGTCTGGCACTACCAGACTACACCGGGAGAAACCTGGGACTACACCGCTGCGCAGCACATTATCCTGGCTGAACTGGAAATCAAGGGAAAGCAACGCAAGGTCCTGATGCAAGCGCCCAAGAACGGCTTTTTCTACCTACTGGACCGTGCCACCGGCGAATTGCTCTCTGCTGAGAACTATATCGACATCAACTGGGCCACCCATGTTGATATGGCCACAGGGCGACCGGTGGAGATACCGGCGGCGCGTTACAAGGATGAACCGTATATCGTATACCCGTCTTACCTCGGCGGGCATAACTGGCACCCCATGTCCTACAACCCCGGGACTGGCCTCGTTTACATCCCTGTACTGGATTTTCCCGCCAGCTATGGACAGCCGAAAGAGTTTACTTACAACCCGGGTGTCCACAATACGGGGGCTGACGGGATTATCGGCGGCCTACCCGACGACCAGGCAGAACGGGATGCCTTTGCAGCGCTGCTGAAAGGTCGCCTGGTCGCATGGGACCCGGTGAAGCAGGAGGAAGCCTGGCGCGTGGATTACAAGGGACCGTGGAACGGCGGCACACTCAGCACTGCGGGCAACCTGGTATTCCAGGGCACTGCCGACGGTAAATTCGTAGCCTATCGCGCCGATACCGGACAGGAACTGTGGAGCTTCGCCACGCAGACAGGCGTGGTTGCACCACCCATCACCTATGCAATCGACGGTGAACAATATGTCTCAGTCAACGTGGGCTGGGGTGGCGCCTTTGCCCTGGTATTTGGTGAGTTTGTGCAGGCTGGCAGTCTCCCTAACGTCAATCGCGTGCTGACATTCAAGCTTGGCGCCGATGGCTCCCTGCCGGAAATTCCCTGGCGGCCTACTGTGGTATTTAACCCTCCAGCGCTTGAAGCCAGCGATGCAAGCCTGGCACTGGGGCACTTGACCTACCAGGATGTCTGCGCTGCCTGCCACGGCCTCAATGGCGTTTCCGGACTGGTGATCCCGGACCTCAGGGGCTCCGGCTACCTGTGGGACGCCAAGGCCTGGGATAACGTCGTGCTTGGTGGCGCCCTCAAGGACAGGGGCATGGGGTCTTTTGCCGGCAATATAAGTGAAGAGTACAGTCAGGCAATCCGTGCCTATATTGTCCAGCAGGCCAAACGCGGCCAGGCGTTGCAACAAGGCAGCAGTAAGTAATGGCCCTGCGTAGTTAATTATGCGTAGTTAATTATGGGTAGTTAAATTGAAGAGTTGCCAGACAGCAATAAAGCCATAGACAGACCAAGCGGCCGGCTTTATTAGTGGAGCCCCCGCCTTGTTTGCCTGGCGACTATTCATTGGCCTTGGCAAGCTCCCACTTGAGGCGCTCAACACGATCCTGCGCAGCCTGCAGATCACCTTCGGCGTTTTGCAGCATGCCGAAAAGGGAATCTACCACTGCCACCTCTGAACTTGCGTCATCCGCAGCGTACACGGGCGGCCTGCCACTCAGGTACATATTGACACGTTGTTGTAAGTTAGCCATGTGTCAATAAAAGCACAATGCGTGCCGTTTGCTAAAAAGAGGCTTTATAATAATAGCTTAATCGCTAAACTTAATGCTATTTCGAGGTTTCTTACACAGCGTTTGTAAAATTTATTGACAGACCAGGCTGGTTGCTAACGGGGTATTAGCGGCGACTATACCGGTAGAATCCAGCACCTGTGAGCCTGGCAACACTGTTGCAGGTGAGTCCGCTAACGGCCACCGTGGCCCCTGTGCTCGAAGCGCACAGTGTTTCCGTCCCCATCAATATATTCCCCTTCCCTGGCTTGCTCGCGCCGCTCTAATTCCTCTGCACTGGGATTGTCACCAACCTCATACGGTTTTTCGGCCTCCAGCACTTCGTGTGGCCTGTCAGCAGCAAGCTCGCTTTCCAGTCGTTCATTGCGGCTGTCCGGGACGACGACCACATCGCCGTGCCCTGTAGCTTCTTTGCTGGCAGAAGGGGTGTCTGGTGCCGCAGCTTCCAAGGCCTTGGCCGCAGGGGGCACCTCTACGGCATCCGCTATATTTTCCTGCGACAAGTCCACTTTTTCAGCGCCGGCTGTAGGGGTGTCGGTAAAAACGGGCTTGCCCTCACTATCTTTGCTTTCGTAGATTTCGGCCCGCACTAGCGTGCTCAATGCCATAGCCAGGATAAATGCCAAAGACCTTATCGAAAATTTCATTGTGATGTTCTCCAGTGATAGAACCTGGCCTGATGATAGCGCGTTTTTGCTGTTGCTGGCGATCATTGGCTATTGCTTGGGACGCGAGGTGCCCACGTGGATTTCGACGCGGCGATTTCTGGCACGCCCTTCATCAGTATCATTACTGGCCACGGGCTCACTTTCTCCCTTGCCGATTACATCTATGATGTTGGCATCGATACTCTCGCTAACCAGGTAGTCCTTGACGGCGAGTGCCCGGCGTACTGACAGAGCCTGATTGTATTCCTGCGACCCTTTGCTGTCGGTATGTCCAACGACATCGATATCACCGACACTCATGCCCTTGCCCTTGATGAGTTCCCCAAGATTATAAAGTTCTGCCTTGCCCTGTTCCTTCAGCACAGACTTGTTAAAATCAAACAGTGCCGTCGCCGATACGGTGTACTTTTCATACTGCAATGGCGCCATCAATATGTCTTCCACATAGGTGGACATGGCTGCACCCGAGGCGATACCTGAGGCGCTCACCGCACTATCACATCCTGCGGCATCGGTGATACTGGAAATCAACGCGTCACCCGTGGTGTTATCGCCAATCTTGATTGTGTGCAAACACAGGTCGCTACCATGCTGTGCTTTAAGTTGCGCCACAGATGCCTCTACAGCAGCTGCGTCAATCCACTGAAAATCGCTGACGATAATGACAGCTGTAGGTCCTTTCTCGGCAGCCAGTAGCTGGGTGCCTGCATCGACTCCTTCGGACATCGGTGTTGTGCCACCAGCACATTCAACAGAGCCCAGAGCTTGCGCTAGTGCATCAGCACGGTAACTGGACATGCCGTATACAGCCGAGGCCATACCCTGACCCAGGCAACGGCCAGAAGAATTGCCAAAAGTAACCATTCCGGCCTTGAAATCAAGTGCTGGTACAGCGCTGTTAAAGGTAGCTACCACATCCTGTGCCGCCTGGATTTTAGGTCGATCCTGATATTCTTCCGACATAGATGAAGAGGTATCCAGGATTATCACAAAGGAATCTACCTTTGGTGCGAAGGCAGTGACGTCTACGGGATCAACCTGGCCTGCCATCGGCGTATAGGGGGCGTGACTGCAAGCGGCCAGGAATCCGAAAGACAGGATTGATAATAAGCCTGACAAATGACGTTTGAACATTGCGTGCTCCTCCAAAATTTCATGACTGAATGGTCTGGTTTCCAGGCCACCTACCCAAGCCTGAACTTCACAAAAAGTTGATCATCACAGTAGTGTGTAATATTTAGCCGCTGATTAAAACATAGGTCTTGAGCCATGACAAAACTACCCTGGCAATGTGGCAATTACCGCCACACTCCACCAAATTGGGAATGTCCAGACCCTACTACCGAGATGATCACTCGGCCGGCCTAGTACTATCCAGCGCACAACTGGAAGTTAGGGGCCATATCGAAACATTTAGCGACACGTTGCGCACTTTTTCAGCTTTCTGTGCAATTTTACCTTTTTAAAAAAATCTGTACTTTTCTCCAGTTTTTACTGGCGAGCCTATTTTCATCCGCGCAGAATGTTGTGGCTGGATTCAAACAGGTGACGAGGTAAGAATATATGATCTTGACCAAATACAGACCCGGAACACCGGGCACATGGCTAATGAACGGGCATAAAATACTCAATCAAATTAAAAAGATATTGGCAGCGACTGCGATCGTTTTACTGATGGCAGGCTGCAAAGTTGTCATCGTGGTACCGGAGGGCGGCAAGGTCGTTTCCGATAATGGAATTCAGTGCCTGTCCGGGCAAACCTGCGTG
>CBDTVJ010000382.1:0-4541 GCA_965363655.1 uncultured Halieaceae bacterium
CGGTGGGGCTACGGTGGTCTGTCTACTTAACTACTGGCCGTGGCGGTTCTCGGGTAGGTAATCCTGGAAGATGTCGCCGAGGTTCTCGTTTTCGTGAGGTGGCACGCGATAGTAAGTGCGAATATTGACGGAGCCATCGCTATGAAACTGATAGGTCTCCAGGCTGTACTGTAACTGGGCGCCATCGGGACCTTCAAAGTGATTCTCAAGACACCAGGCAACTTCATGGCCGCATACGAAGAGAGTACCCGGCTGTATGTTGAAACGCACGCGGGATTGAAAAAGATCCCAGGAATCCTCGCAACAGGATTTGAATCCCGTCTTCTGGGGGGTTCCAACCGGATCCAGCATGTGAAACTCGCCAGTTGCGACTGTTTTCCAGTTGTCGATCCAGGCCTGTTTATCCCCGGCATTCCAGAGTAGGGGGTAGTTATTGGCCCAGTTGAGCAGCGTCTTTTTATCCGGGGGTGTCATGGCGGCCATCCTGATAGTTCTGTGCTTCGCTCGATTATGCCAGATTGCCAATTCTGCGCTATTGAGATATGTTTTCATGCACTACTCGCCAGCGACAGTTGATCTCCCGTTGTCAAAAAGCGCCCCATCAATATGATTAAAACGCCAGTAACAGCCTTGCTTGCTTCGATGCTAATGCTGCTTATGGGCGCTGTCCTGATGGCCTGTGACAAGGGAGTAGATACCCAACTGTACGAGCGTTCTGAAGCTGTGGATAGCGAAGCACAGCAGGAGTGGCGTTCCTATCTGGGCGACAAGGAATTTAGCCACTATTCCACGCTCGACCAGATAAGCGCTGCCAATGTTGGGCAGCTGCGTGAGGTCTGGCGCTACGAGGCCGGCGGGGCGGCGGCGGATGGCTCGACACAAATGCAATGTAGCCCGCTCATCGTCAAGGGAATACTGTACTGCACTTCACCCCTGCTGCATGCCTTTGCCCTTGATGCTGCCACGGGACAGGAGTTATGGCACTTCGATCCATCGCCGGATATTGGCTATATACCCAATCCCAACAGGGGCGTCGCTTACTGGGAAGCTAGCGACGCAGACGATTCCGGGAGCATGGGTAGAGACAGCCAGAGGATACTGTATACCACCGGCTCATATCTCCATGCCATCAATGCCCGCACGGGTAAGCCCATCAAATCTTTCGGCCGCAAGGGCAGGGTGGACTTGCGTGCAGGGCTGCCGCAACAGTTCGCCGATGCGGAGGTGATTGCAACCACGCCCGGTAGCGTCTATCGGAACCTGTTGATTATAGGATCGCGTGTGTCTGAATTCAGGGGCGCTGCACCGGGGCATATCAGGGCATTTGATATTGTGACCGGTGCATTGCGCTGGGTTTTCCATACTATTCCAAGGCCCGATGAGGCTGGCGCGGAGACTTGGCCGCAGGGCGCCTGGGACAGCGCCGGTGGAGCCAATTCCTGGGCGGGTATCGCGATCGATGAGCAGCGGGGGCTCGCGTTTGTGCCCACGGGTTCACCGACGTTTGATTTTTATGGCGATGATCGACACGGAGATAACTTGTTTGCCAACTCTTTGGTGGCACTGGACGCCAGTACCGGTGAAAGGGTGTGGCATTACCAATTTGTGCGTCATGACCTGTGGGACAGGGATCTACCCTCGCCGCCAAACCTGATTACCCTGGAGCGTGACGGACAAGAGATACCGGCAGTCGCCCAGGCGACCAAAACCGGGCATGTGTTTATTTTCCACCGTGAAACCGGGGAGCCCTTGTACCCCATAGAGGAAGTGGCCGTAGTGGGACAAGGTGTGCCCGGGGAAAAGCCCGCTGCGAGTCAGCCGCTGCCTGTGGCGCCGCCACCTTTTGCGGAGCAGGCATTCTCCCCCACTGACAGAAACCCGGCAGTAGCCGCAGCGGTAGCGCAACGGATAGCGACGCTGGACTATGGCCATCAGTTTATGCCGCCGAGTACCCGGGGAGTGGTGTTGTACCCGGGGATGGATGGCGGTGCGGAGTGGGGCGGTGCGGCCTACGACAGACTGCACCAGCGTTTGTATATCAACAGTAATGAGGTGCCCTATCTGTTGCAGCTAACCCCCGTAGACAAAGACATGGGGCTGACACCCGAGTTCGGGTATTTGATGCTGTGTGCTGGTTGTCATGGCGCCGATATGAAAGGCGATGGGGTTGCTGTTCCGGGATTGGATAATCTCTCCGACAGATTATCGCCTTGGGAAGCCTACAAAGTCGTTAGTCAGGGGCGTGGCCGAATGCCCGCCTTTGAACAGCAGGCTTGGTATGAAATCGCGGCGGTGTTGTGGCATGTTTACACGGCTGATCCCCAGGAGCGCGAAATTACTACAGCACACATCGCCAACGGTAAAGCAGGCGACTATCTTAACGCTGGTTTTCAGCGCTTGCTGGACCCGGAGGGGCTTCCTGCTTCCAGGCCTCCCTGGGGTGCGCTGACGGCCATTGATTTAAAGAGTGCGGAAATCCTCTGGCGAATCCCGCTGGGAGACTATCCACAATTGCTGGCCAGGGGGGAGTTGGGCTATGGCTCGGAAAATTACGGTGGCCCGCTGGTAACGGCGGGTGATCTGCTGTTTATAGCGGCAACTCCAGACAAGTTCATGAAGGCCTATGACAAGCACACCGGAGAGTTGCTGTGGCAGGCAAGCCTGCCAGCGGCGGGTTTTTCTACTCCCGTGACTTATGCGGTGGATGGTCGGCAGTTTGTGGTTGTCGCAGCGGGGGGTGGCAAGCTGGGCCAGGCTAGTGGCAGCTCCTACATCGCCTTTGCCCTGCCCTAGTCCAGTCTGGCTCCGCCATCAACGTTGATGGTTTGGCCGGTGACATAGCTGGCGTCGGAGGAGCACATAAATGATACGACGGCGGCCAGCTCAGCAACCTCACCCTGGCGACCCATCGGTATAAAGTTCTCCAGTTGTTCGCGAAAAGAGCCTTCGGGCAGCTGATAGTTATCAGTGGCCCTGGCGATAGTGCCATCCATCATGTCGGTGTCGTGTGAACCGGGGCTGACGCAGTTCACCCGTATGCCATTCCCTGCCAGTTCCAGGGCTAATTGCTGTGTGAAACCAATGACGCCGAACTTGGAGGCGCAGTATGCGCCGTAATCCTGCAATCCGACCCGTCCAGCCAGGGAGGCGATCATCACAACAGCGCCACCATTGCCACAATCACGCATAAACCTGCCGCCGTATTTCGTCACCAGGAATACGCCATTGACGTTCACATCCATGGTTTCATACCAGACGTCTTCATCGGTATCCAGTATGGGTGACGCTCCGGCATTGCTGGGCACGCCGGCGTTGTTGACTATGATATCCAGTCGACCAAATTCAGATTTCACTGCCTCAATCATGGCCATCACCTGCTCCTTATCGGTGACATCGCAATCCAGGGCCAGTGCCTTGCGTCCTTTGCCGCGAATTTCTTCCGCCAGGGACGGGGCTCCCTGCCAGCCCATATCCTTCTCCTGCTGCGGGAATGAATCGGGAGAGCGCGGTCGACCACAGACAACAATGTCCGCTCCGTCATCGGCCAGCCGCAAAGCGATTGCCCGTCCCAGCCCTCGAAATCTTGCTGCTCCTGTGACCAGCGCGACTTTGCCGGTCAGGCCCTTGGTGTCCGTCATGCGTTCTACCTCAATTGGGGTTATATACTTAGTGGCACGCTAGCGCTGCAGCTGCACTGTGTATCTCTGGCGATACAAATGTTCCATTGCCGCTGTAGGAGAAAAATCAGGATGTAGCCTTTTCCATTGCCTCCAACTTGCCTTGTCTTACAAATAGAAACAGCGGGAAAGCGAAGGCATAGGCTATGGAAAATGCCAGAATGATATAGACCCAGAAAAAGCGTAAGCCCAAGCGCCTTGATTCAAAGAAGATCCAGACTAATCCGGCAATACAGGCGATAGCCAGATCCCAGCTCAGTGATTGCGACGCGGCATTGGTGGCGCCTGCGGCGACAAAGTCGCTGATGTCGAAACTTCCTCCCGATTGTTCAATGAACTGAAGATTGTAATACCAGGTCATAACCATACCTATGATGGCCAGTAGCAGGTAAATAACTCTTGGAACGCTCATACGGCTTTCTTCCCCGGACATTACTGGATACTCTTTTCAGTATACGATCATTTCATCAATAGAAACATAAGGTGGTATAGAGCGATGGAACTTGGACTGCAAGGTAAGCGAGTGATTATTTCGGGAGCCAGTCGCGGTATAGGGCTGGCAATTGCAGAGCGTTTTTTGGACGAGGGAGCGTCGGTGGCCTTTTTTGCCCGGGGGGAACTGGACGTTAAGGCCGCGCAGGAAAAGCTGTGCTGCAAGGGCGTTGCCTATGGTTCTACACTGGATGGCGCGGATCACAGTGAGCTCAGGTCCTGGGTGGAGGAGGCGGCAGGGCAATTGGGAGGCATCGATATTGTGATCAATAATACCAGCGCGTCTGCCAGTATTGAGTGGACGGAGGCCGCTTGGCGACAAAGCTTTGAAGTTGACCTTATGGGGGCAGTGATCATTAACGACGCAGCACT
>CBDTVJ010000383.1:0-4532 GCA_965363655.1 uncultured Halieaceae bacterium
GAGTACTATGCATTGACTGCATGCGAACGGCGGGTAAAGGCTTGAGCGGCAACTTTTGACCCGGTCTTTCCTCTAGTGCCAGCGAGGAGTAAGGGGTAGAACTGGTTCCTGCAGTGGTGGAATGGAATCGAGGTCTGCTGGGGCGATGTGCGGGACGACCTATAGAAGATGGCCGTACTCGCGTACGCCTGGGCGACGTGGCAGATCTATTAAAATAGCGAGCAGATAAATTCGATGCGATCCTGCTCGATGTTGATAATGGCCCCGACCTATGACTCATTCCGATAGTGAATGGCTTTACTCACTCGCGGGTTTAAAACGCATATACGAAAAACTCCGGCCCGAGGGCATTGTCGCAATCTGGTCGGTCAGGGCAGACCAGGCATTCACGAAACGGCTTAGAAAAACCGGGTTTAATGTTCAGTTGCGCACGGTAAGGGCCCGTCCTGGCAAGGGTAGTCGTCATAAGATATTCGTCGCACAAAAACCCTGGGCGCAAAATAGGGCGGACCGCCAATTAATGGGGTCAGAGTAAGAACTAACTTCAACTGATCTCCCTGCTCGCAACCTCCTTCATTTACACCGCGTAGTTTTTACACTGACCCAAGTTATTAGAATCCCAACTGGGGTACGACCCGGGCATTAACCTCTTTGATTAACACCTCGCGTGACGCTTGAATCTCCGTAAGAGACCTCGTAAGGTAATCTCATTACAATAAGAACTTGGGGTGGGGCAATGAAAAATACGCTGTTGCGTTCGTGGCATTCGATGGGCGGTGTGCCAGCAGGCCTGCGACATTTGCGGTTGGCGATTCCGTTAGCGGGCGTGTTGCTGATGCATGGTACTGCGTGGGCCGATGACGCGGCGGCGAACAAGCCGACTCAATATTTTAATTTACCCAATCTATACGACACCCTGTCGTTTTCTCTGGAACCCCTGCAGACATTTGAGTCTCCAGATCCGGAACGCTATCGTGATTTAACGGTGGCGCTGCACGACGGCAAAGTGCGCCTCGGTCTTCTGAATGATTACGACGTAAAAAATCGTAACCAGCCGCCAGCTCGCAGCCAGGCAAAAGTCAACGTGCTCAGGCGGCTGGTCGCAGAGCGCGAGGTTTACTTGGGTTTGCTGGCGTTGCAATACGGCGACGACTATTTCACTCCGGAAAACCTCCTGCAGGACGATCCCAGCAGCCGCAGCAATCAGTATATGACCATAGGGTCCTTTTCACCGCGTGGTTATGTCGGCGCGCTGGCGTATAACGTTTTTCAACAGCCCTATTTCAAAGCAGCCTTTTGCCGTGAAGACCCATCCTGTTGGAATCCTGATTATAGGGGCCTGCAGCGTATGGGCCTCGGCCCCATGGGTAATATGGTGGGGCGTTGGGGTGGCGGTCAGGATGAGTTCGCCGGGCGCAGCGCAGTTGAAGCATTCATTGCGAAAGACCTGCAGCCCCTGCTGAGTTGGTCCAGGTCATTGTCGACTGAGGTTGCTTTAGTCGGTCAGGTGCAGTTAACGGAATACGACTTTGCTCGTGGTGGTTTCCCCTTGCAAGTGGCGCTGCCCCGAGAGGGCAGCTTTCGCTTAGTGAACGATATTGGCTATGCCTATTACGAGTCGGCCGATGCCAAATTCAATCTGGTGAGAGGTCCCGGCCGAAGGATTAGCGCGGCAATGTTGCCGCTGGCAGCGGGTCTTGCGGAGGCGCTAATCGAGGAGCTTAAAGCTGCGCCCGGCAATGACATCCTGTTCTTTGCTGTACAGGGGCGCATCACGAACGTGGCGATGAATGAGCCCGACATGCGAAGCGATCGGTTTTCTCTCCTGTATGAGCTCGTCAGTGCGGATATCGTTTTCTACAAAGATGTAGCACTCACGCAGCCGCTGGGCACCGCAACACTGCAGATACCGCAGTAAGTTGGCGCCCGCGGTAGCGCTAACAATGCACGGTAATTAGGCAAAGCAATTCTGGCTGGGGGTCACGTCATGATGAACGCAACAAAATTATTTTTAGCGACTTGTATCGCGCTGCTGCCACTGTCGCTTAGTGCGCAAAACGCACACGTTAGCGGTTCCCCGCATACGCCTTATCTGGGTGACTCGACGATGACGATCGAAGCACCTGCGGGCGGCAACCTGCGAAGCTTTCAGATTGCCACCCACAAGGGCAAGTACCGTATGGGCTTACGCGTCAACCTGGCCGACCGCGGCCTCCTGAACCAGATGGTGGACGCGAAGGAACGCAGTGCGCGCAGGGCGGGCGTCCATGTGCAGCGCACCGGCGATAAGCTCTTGATGGATTTGCTTATGCTTGGTGAGAATCAGGACATCATTTCAGTGGAGGCGATGGGCAGTCTGTATGAAAACGCAAAGCGTCCCTATCAGGTGAATGCCTTTATGCGCGCCTGGGCACCCGCCATCGAACGCGCGGCGCGCGGCGCTCTAGCGGATGATGCTTATAGAGAGGTGTTCTGCGTGGAGGAGGTTGATTGCCCGCTGGATAAACTTTATGGCGTGCGACCGTATGACATTACCGGGATGATGCCGATCTGGGGTGCGGGCTACAACGAGTTCCGTTTTCGCGCGGCTTATCAGGTTTTTCTGGACAAGTATTTACTTGAGTTGGTGGAGTGGGCCGCTTCTATACGCCGTGAAGTCGCGGTTGTCGGTACCGTGCGTATGCCTCGCTATGACTTTACTGCGGGTGCCTACGTCTTTAACGTCAATTTGAGTGTGCGCATGAAAGCATTGACCGGTGGCATGAAGAATGTCAGCAAGCCTAATGTCGACCTCACCTATTACGAGAGCTCCGGCGGTGAGCTGGAGCTCAAACAAATAGCCTGGAAGCTGCCGCGTGCGGAGGCCGAGGCATTTCGCGAGACCATGACGGAGCGCAAGTTGAATGCGCTGTACACGCTGGTTGACGGCGAACTGGTGTTTGACGAAGTGGATCGCGTCGCGATGGGCAACGAGAAATTGTGGAAGAAGAACACGCATGTGGAGTTAACGGGCAAAACCATCACGCTGTATTTTGACCCCGAGCTCACGGAAGAAGTCGTGACATTTTCGTTGCAGTAGCGCAGCTGGTCACCACTTCTTTAACTCGGCTCGACCCCATTTATTCCAAAGCTGGACGCTTTGTTGCGAGTCCCGGTTCGGCTTACTGGGACGATGCTGGTAACTGGGAGGAGTGCCGGTAAGTACCGATCGAGTGAGAATCCCCGGCCAATACTTATCACTCGAGACTCGCAGCAGTAGTTCGAAACTTGCCGCTCATGGCCGAATGCTGCACGTTGTGGTTTTAATGGATAGATGTGAACTTAATTCGAACGCTTACTCTTCTTCTGTCAAAGACAGAATCGCGCCGCCAATTTTTAATGTCTCCAACCCTACGTAGTCCTCGAGCTGATGTGCAATATGAATGCTATTAAGAATATCGTTCGGTGTTGGGTACATATGAATGTCACGACCAACGATGCTCAGCATTTCGGATAGGGCGGTACCATTTTTGCTGGCAAGGTCTATCTCATCATCGGTGTAAGCGTTGTGCAGATGAATATCATAGAAAACACCGTTTGGTACCTGTTTCCTTTCAAACTGGTTGTCTTGCAATGCCCGCCGATAGTAGTCGTTGGTAGGGTGCCAGGAAATACTGGTCCCGAATACGTCTATATCGAATGATCGTTCGGCAGTATTGTTCTTTTGAAGCAGCGTGTATCGGTCCCATAGATGATGCCGATGGCTACGCAGGGATGTCGTGGCCCGATTTGGTGAGTGCTCAAAAATATCCTTCAGTTGGTCGTTGGAGATTATCTGGTCAGCACCAATATCAAGAAGCTCCTTATGCTCTGCCGTCAGATAATCTGCTAGTGTTTTCCCAATGGGTAAGATGAGATTTTTGGCGTCTATGAAAAGGTCATTGTGTGAAGAGTCTTGATATCCAGATTCTGCGGTTTCTACCAAATCGGCTTCTGCAGGTTTCTCTAGAGCGCTTAGTAGAATTCCGAGTACAACGTCGTCCCCAGAATACTTCAACGCCAAGATATCAAGAGTGTCATGCGATCGCGTTACTTTGTTATTCAAGATATCGCGTCTTTCACTGTCAATACCGACGACACTGGGTAATGTGAACTGATCCAGAACGACGCTATTTGAACCTGTGATCATTGATCCAAACTCGACATTCATGCCCCTCGGAAACTGGTTGGTTTTGTCGACTAGCTTATCGACTAAATAGGCAAGACCATAAACACCGCGAGCGGAATCTCCGTTTATAGCGTTGGGGTTCATAACGTCG
Organism: uncultured Halieaceae bacterium; assembly: GCA_965363655.1. Taxonomy (GTDB): domain Bacteria; phylum Pseudomonadota; class Gammaproteobacteria; order Pseudomonadales; family Halieaceae; genus Marimicrobium. The sequence continues at coordinate 4,299 of CBDTVJ010000383.1, forward strand.
GGATACGTATCTGTGGTTAGTTGCTTGATCAAATCAAAGTAGCGAATCGAGTCCCTGAGCTCTGAGCTCAAGATGGCTGCTTTGGCACACTCTTTCAATTTTTCATATGTAGGCAAATCCGAGTTCATCAACTCTAACGTGTCTAGAAATTTGAGCGCATACATCTTTCGATTGCCGGGCTGCAGACTTTCCTCAGTTTTTTCCTTTCTGAAAAACGGTGACATTCGGCGCTTC
>CBDTVJ010000384.1:0-4532 GCA_965363655.1 uncultured Halieaceae bacterium
CGCAGAAGTGAGTCTTCATGCCGCACTGGTTTGTGATGAAGACTTATTGGACGACTTGTCCTTTCTGCGCAGTCAACCCTATGATATTGATTTTTCACCGATAGCCGACACGCCCTTCCAGCAAACTGATTTAGTGACATTGGACCCTGAGAGTATATTGAAAAACACCGCCCATCTAGGCTCCCTGGATATGCGTAGCATCAGCAAGGCCGCAACCCCAAGAGTATTTACCGGTACGATAAAGCCCAGTAGAAAATCCGAAATAATTGCCCTGTGTGGCTGGTTTAGCTCGGAACTCAGCCCGGGAGTAACATTTGGCACCGGCCCCAATGATATTCCCACCCATTGGGATCAAATTTTATTTCCTTTACCTGAACCCTTTACTGTTGACCCCTCTCGCGAGCTAACTATCACCCTCTCACCTTTGACTGAACAGGTAGGAAAAGAGCAATGCTGGTGCTGGTCACTTAGCGACGGAGAAAAAACCACCAGCGTAAACGAGCAGCAACAACAGCAACGCGCGCTCGTTGCTGTGCCACAGGGGAAGTTGTAAGCTTTTGGCCAGCAAGCTGCGCCGGGGTTTCACCGTGCCCTTCCCCGCTACAGCCCTTTGATCTAGCGTCGCCGCCACTGTGCGGGAGAACTTCCAAACCAGCGCCGAAATGCGCGCCCGAAATTGGCGGGCTCTTTATATCCCAGCAACTCCCCAACATCGGCCACCGTCAACCGTGCATTGCCCAATAGTGTCTGGGCGTAGTCACGACGCAGTTCCTCCAGAATCTCCTTGTAAGCCGCGCCTTCTTTTTTTAAACGTCGAATAAGTGTACGGGTAGTGAGGTGCATGGCGGCCGCTATAGCAGCCTGCGTGGGTGGCGCAGCAGGTTCGCTCTCTCGGGAAATTTGCCGATCAAAGTGATTTCTCAAATGCATGCGAACAATTACGACAGTATTGCTCTGCTGTTGACGTGAGGCGATGAGTTCCCGACATTTGGCTATGTTCGCCCAGTACATGGATTCGTCGTGCAAAGGAGAAGGCAGGTGCCACCATATGGCCGGGATTGAGATGGAGTTGCCCGGGGCATCGAACAAAACATGTGCATCGTATGCCGCAATAAATTCATCTGGTGCTGCAGGTGCAGGACGTTTCAAACTGACCAGCACATTGTCGCTTACCGGGTGACCGAGAATTGCCGCCAGTAATGACTCGACCACTTTGAGCACGAGCTCAGCAAGGGAGCGAGCAAAGTCAGCATCTCCGGTGACATCAAACACCTGCATCACATAGCGGCCATTCACCAATTCCACTGCTGTAGCGATGGCGGTGACACGGGCCGGATAGAATTCCGCCAAAGCCTCCACAGCTGCACCCAGCGTTGGCGCACTTAGTGCAGCAAAGCCCAGGGAACCATGGGCGCCGGCACTGAACTGACCGCCCAGGCGTGCTGCCCATGTGGGCGACACCCCTGGGTGGTGGTCGATGTTGTGAAAAATAGCGGCCAGCTTGCGCCAGTCAATATAGTCAGCGGACATCAGGAAATCGGCTGTCACACCGGAGCCTTCAAGTAGGGCGTCTACCGGCAGCAATTCGGATTGCAGTGTCAATCGCGCGTAAGCTGCGGAGATTTCCAGTGGGGTTGGCATGCCAGCACAGTAGCAATAACGACCCTGAATGTCACTTAATGACTACTATTACGTCATTTAGTGAAAACCAGGGTTTGATGATCCTGACATAGACTGTGATCGTCTTAAACAGCGAGGTCACATGTAATGACTACCTATACTCTTGATCATCCACAAAAGGGCCAGATTGAATACCGTGATAGCAAACGCTACCTATGGCTTCTGTCCCTGTTTATGCCAACCGCCCCCCTGCTGGGGATATTTTTGTACTTCCAGAGCGGCTCCCAATGGCTGCTGGGCATACCACTGGCAATTCTGTACCTGGCGCTGCCTTTCATGGACTGGGCACTGGGTTCGGATACCAATAACCCGCCCGAGGAAATCGTGCCGCAACTGGACGAGGATCGCTATTATCGGGTGTTAACCATGCTAACGGTACCGCTGCATTTTCTGGTATTGATCGCCGTTGCCTGGTTTGTGGGAACACAGGACCTGTCCGGCTGGTCGGTACTATTAATGGCAATGACTGCAGGTGCGTTCAGCGGCCTGGGTGTTAATACCGCACATGAACTGGGCCACAAGAAGCCTGCCATTGAACGCACCTTCGCCAAGTTTGCCCAGGCCGTGCCCGCCTACGGACACTTTTGTATCGAGCACAACCGCGGTCATCACTGCGATGTTGCGACCACTGAAGATCCCGCCAGTTCACGCATGGGTGAGTCCATCTACAAGTTCGTCCTGCGGGAAATACCCGGCGCATTCCGTCGTGGCTGGGCCGCTGAAACAGAGCGCCTGCAGCGTTTGGGCAAAAGCCCATGGTGCCTGCAGAACGATATCCTGCAGTCCTACGCCATAAGCGCAGTGTTACAGGGCAGCCTGATCGTGACATTTGGCTGGATCATGATCCCCTTTCTGGCCATTCACAATTTCTGGGCCTGGTATCAACTGACCAGCGCCAATTATATTGAGCACTATGGCCTGTTGCGGGAGAAGCAGTCGAATGGTCGCTACGAGCGCACACAGCCGCACCACTCCTGGAATGCGAATTACATCTTCAGCAACATCGCCTTGTTTCATCTGGAGCGGCACTCGGACCACCACGCCAACCCCACACGTCGCTACCAGAGCCTGCGTAACTTTGACGACATCCCCGAGCTACCTAACGGCTACTTCGGTATGTACCTGGCCGCTTATATCCCATGGCTGTGGTATCGGGTGATGGATGAGCGACTACTGGCCCTGCCGCATATCCAGGGCGATTTAAGCAGGGTGAATATCGACCCGGCCAAACGCGATGCTATCTACGCCAGGTACGGCCGTGGGCCGGAGCGGGCAACGCCACTGGCAGCCTGAAAAGCCGGGGACGTAGACATTCTTCTCCTACACGGTCCAGTTTTGGACTAAGCTTGGGATTGCAAACAAGCCTCGGAGAAATTACTTGGACGTCCTGGCCTTTTTAAACGAACACTGGAGCTACCTCACTATTCCCGTAGTGAGCGCGCTGGTGGGCTTCGGCACCAATTGGCTGGCTGTGAAAATGATGATGTACCCGGTGGAATTCGCCGGTATCGGTCCCATTGGCTGGCAGGGTGTGGTGCCGGCCAACTCCTTGAAGATGGCAAATGTGGTCGTCGATCATAGTGTCAAGCGCGTTCTGACCCAGAGTGAACTTATCGGGCGAATCGAACCTGACAAATTGATCGAGGCGCTGCACAATCGTATTGAGCCCTTCGTGGAGGATATCGTTGACGAGGTAATGGCCGAAACCTCGAACTACGGCGTGCCCGTCGGCAACTTTATCTGGTCTGCAGCGCCCGGCGGCCTCAAGCAAATGGTCTACCGGGAAGTCAATAAGAGCTTGCCTGATGTGCTGGTCAGAACGGTGAAGGATGTCCAGGACAACGCGGAGGATATCATCGATCTCAATGAGGTGATTGTTGATAAACTGAGCAACAACAAGCAGATGTTAATCGACATTTTCCTCACCGGCGCCAGCAAGGAATTCAAGTTCATTGAGCGCAGCGGACTCTACTTCGGGTTCCCCCTGGGAATTCCGGTCATGTTTGCCTGGCATTACTTTCCCACCTGGTGGCTATTACCGGTGTTTGGACTGCTCGTTGGGTATATTACCAATGCCCTGGCAATGTACCTGATCCAGAAACCTCTACACCCCGTCAAAATTGGGCCGCTTACTGTCCAGGGCCTGTTCATCAAACGCCAGAAGGAAGTCTCCAGATATTTTGGCCAGGTATTCGCCAACGACCTTATCACCGCCGAGGTGGTGATGGGGGAAGTACTAAAAACAGAGCGTGCCCTGGATCGAATTCGCGACCTGATACAGCGCGAGGTCAATCGCGCCATAGAAAATACGCAGGGGATTTTTAAGCCACTGACCGTGTTATCACTGGGACCCGCAGAATACGCCAAGATCGGTCACATCATCAGTGAGCGCGCCTTCCTGGAATTCCAGAATCCCGACAAACGGTCATTGCGCTACCTGGATGAGGCCTTCGACATTGAAGAGACTGTCGCAGAGCGAGTGGGGGAATTACCCCCGGAAGAGTTTTTCGAGCTGCTACACCCGGTAATAGCAGAGGACGAGTGGAAGTTAATCGCCGTGGGAGCCGCACTTGGCCTGGGGGCCGGCTGGTGGCAGTGGGCGCTGCTCACATGAGGCTGCCCGAAACCCGACGTACCAGGTATGACAAGGCAAGACCTGGGAAACTCTAACCACCTCTCACGCCACTATTTCAGGTAACGGTCTCGCAGCTCGCTGACCTTGATGTTATCAAGGTCTAACGCTGTTTCGAAAAAATGCTCCTTGCCGTCATAGCGCCTGCGGATTTCCTCGAAGCAAGCTCGAATATATTCGGGGCGCACTTCCAGCATAGGCCTCAACACATCTTTCGATA
>CBDTVJ010000385.1:0-4530 GCA_965363655.1 uncultured Halieaceae bacterium
GTCAGTGTCCTGCACGCGGCACCACAGGTGGGCGCTGTCGACATCTATGTCACCGCCCCCGGGGATGACCTCGCCAATACCACACCCATCGACGCCGACTTTGGCGACTCGGCGGGTCCGCTAGCACTGGCGGCAGACACGCAATACCAGATACGCATCACCCCCGACGGTGACAGCACAGTGGTTTATGACAGCGGCACTTTAAGCTTCGCCGCCGGCACTGAATTGCTGCTGATAGCCGTCGAAAACACCTTCAAGGTCGGCGCTAACCCGGTCAACCTGCTGGCTGTTGGCCCAGATGGCGCCAGCGAGCTGCTGGACGTCAACATGGGCGCGGAAGTGCGCGTGGTACACAACTCAGCTGATACACCGCCGGTTGACGTGCTGATAGATGGTACGGAAGTGATCGATGCCCTGGCCTTCCCTAACGCCAGTGCCTACGACGATATCCAGGCGCCCCTGGGCACCTACAACGTGGTCGTTGCCGCTGATGCCGATAACACCATCGCACCGATAGACATCGACGTCACGCTGGAAGTCACGCAAAGCTATACGGCGATCGCCGTCGGGTCATTCGCCGCCGACACTATTGAACCGGTACTGACCGTAGACGAGCGTCGCAACATCGCCACTGCCGCTATCGTCGAGGTCATTCATGGTTCCTACCTGGTAGCCGCAGCAATCCCGGTGGATGTCTACCTGACCACCGATGGTGTTATCGCAGATGTTGACCCGGCGATTCCGAACCTCGCTTACACGGAGTCCAGCGGCCAGATCCCCCTGACACCCGGTGAATACTGGATCACCGTGACCGCTGCCGGTGACAAATCGGTGGTCGCCTTTGACACCGGTGGCCTGCTGGCATTGGATGGCAGCGTCAATTACACCATCATCGCCCGCGACCCTTCTCCAGCCGAGGTCTCCGGCATGCCCCTGATCATGGTGACACTGCTCACCGACTGATTGCCACTACCCGGTATATCTATTCAACCAAAGCCAGCTAACTGCTGGCTTTTTTCATCCAGATGCAAGCCCTTGCCGTAAACTGACAAACACCAGGGCAAGGGGCTGCATCGATTGTTGCGCCCGGCCTTGCCAATCTCGCAATAGACAGACTCATAAGGCCATTCTATGTCATACCAATACAAAGTCGTCACCTGGGGCACGGGCAATGTTGGCGCCTATGCTGTACGCGCGGTCCTCAATCATCCTGAATTAGAGCTGATCGGTCATATTGTCAGCAGCGATTCCAAATCCGGTAAAGATGTCGCGGAGCTGATCGGCCTGGACGAAGCCACAGGCATTATTGCCTCCGATGACATTGACGCCGTTCTCGCCCTGGCACCTGATTGCGTTTGCTACACCGCCCACTCCGAAACTCGAATGATGGAAGCGGCTGAAGATCAGGCCAAGTGTTTAAAGCTGGGTATTAACGTAGTCTCTTCTTCGTTGTTCATGCTGCAATACCCGGACAGCCCCGATGTCAGCTTCCTCGCCGATCCGCTTAAAGCGGCCTGCGCTGCAGGCAACACGACCTGTTTTAATAATGGCATCGATCCCGGCTTTGCCAATGACACTATGCCTTTAACGTTTACCGGCCTGTCGGAATACTGGAGCAGTATTCGCATGCAGGAGATTGTTAACTACGCCACCTACGAACAAGAACACACCATCCGCGAAGTGATGGGCTTTGGCTATCCGGTTGATCATTCGGTGATGATGTTTGAGCCCGGCGTACTGTCCATGGCATGGGGAGGCTCAGTGCGTTCGGTAGCAGCAGGCCTTGGTGTTGAGCTGGAGAGAGTCTATGAAGTCCATGAACGACTGCCACTCGAACAAGACACCGAAAATGCCATGGGCTTATTCAAGAAAGGCACTTGCGGCGCCATCCAGTTTGAAGTGCGCGGTGTTATTGCCGGTCGTGATGCCATTGTTCTGCAACACGTTACCCGCTTAACCGACGACATCGCGCCGCATTGGCCACAAGGTAAGGGCTACAAGGCAATCATCGAAGGCGAACCCAAAATGACGATCAGTATGGACATGGAAGACCGTCATGGTGACCACGCTGTGGGGGGTGTTATCCAAACGGCTACTGCCCTGGTCAATGCTATCCCCGCTGTGGTGGCATTTGATGCCGGCATGGTGACCGCCCAGCAACTGCCAAAAATCACCGGCAAAGGTTTATATCGCCCCGCCGACTAACGCTCCGGGAGCTCAGCTACGATGGCAATCACCCTGCAACACCAAAGTCTATCTGTGCTTGCGGCGACGTGCTACACCGACCAGCCCTATAAGACCGGAACCGAACAGCCATACCGCAGCGGGCACCGGTACGGGAGCAAGCTCGGCAAAGCTGAGGTTGTCATAGAACACGCCTGAGCCGTTGTCGCCAGTGGCGGTGGCGCCAAAGCCAAACGACAGATTATCTCCGACCATGGCTGCAGTGATTAACAAATCGATATCGTATCTGAGCCATTCAATGGGCAGGTTGGTGGAGTCGTTGCTTAGAAAGACTTCTTCTTTGTTAGTAAAATCCTGCGTCAGCATGTACGCAAAGGCACTGCTGTCATTCTCGAGGTTGCCCATTTTCGCGTCGTAGCCAAATCTCCAGATGTTGCCGACATCGCCTGCGCCGACTGTCTGTTCCTGATAGGTGGAGGCTGAGACGTAACCAGCCGCCTGGCCATCCCGGTTGTTGTAATCGGAGTATTTGGACAGGACAACGTCACCCTGACTAGGGCCGCCCTGGCCTGTAGCGACGCCCTGGATGGAGCCCGGGTCGCCATTCGCTGCGGGGAAGGGGCCGTATTGGCCCGTGATGTTAGCAGCACCCGGGCTGGGGTAGGGATTGGCGTCATATACGATGCCATATATCTGCCAGCCATCAGCTTCAAGATCGTTCACAAAAGGGATGTCCGGGTCCGAAAAACCCTGATTTGGTGTCATGCCCTCAAAGTTCTGGGTGTATGCAGTAAGCGCGGCGCTAGAGTTCGACGCGAAGGAGACCGTGGCCGATAAGACCAGCGCGGTCAAACTGGACTTGTAATAGTGTTTGTATGACATGTTGTCATCCTCAATGTTGCTAAGTTGAATTCAGTTCCCACCAAGCGCGGCACATCTCTCTCATTGAGTTGCTGCTCAATACGTCACGTTAGAGTCTGTGCGTAGCATTTTGACAGGGAAGTAGTGACATAGAATATGTACTAATACTTGCTATGGTTGCTCCTCACTACCCCTTTTCGACCAAACGGGTTCCCGGAGAGTTAAGGCGGCATTTGCACTAACTGTTTTAGCGCCTGAACCAAGCGGCGGCCTGATCTTTTTTAGCCGAGACACGGTACTCCAGGTTAAAGAGCTAGTGTAATTTCTTTGGGCATGAGAAAGCGGCGTTGGCGAAGCCGTACGTTGACCGCACCCCATAGAGTTCCCGGGTTCTGTGGAGCAACGTCTGGCGAGCTCGATTCATCCGGCAGGATAGTTGGTCACCTCCTCCACAAAACGGCGGAAATCAGGCAAAGACTTTTGGCAAATCGCAAAAACGATCTCCCAGTTAATCGCATCATAATTATGGACCGCAACATTCCTGAAGCCAACGGCCTTTTTCATGGCCTCACTGGTCGTTGGTGTAATCGCCCCGAGCGTAAGGAGAGTTGCAAACACATCACCCATAGTTGCCGGAGCTGCTTCTTCACTTTCACTTATAATGTGACTGCCTACATCTACGCAGAGTTGCACGGCGCGGGTTAGATTGAGCACCAGAATATCCTGAATATCAGGATCATTGATTAGTTGCTCAACATCCGTGGGCGTTTTTTCTGCAACGCGGTTTATACAGCGGCGCAGCGATTCTATTTTTTGCGCAACTATCTGTTGATCCATGCCGTTCGTCTCTCGTCCAGGATTCGTTGTTGCAGGGGCACAAAATCCGCAACATTAATCACGTGTTTGGTGAGTAAACTTGCGTAGGCCGGATTATCTCCAAGCAATCGCTTACCTTTCAATACTTGCCCCAGAATAGGCTCGGCTGCGTCATACAAATCAACAATATCTACAGGGCAACCAAACTCCGCTCCTATTACCCCAATCAGTTCGAGTTTAAAGCTGGCAGATATCGGCTTATCCGCCAATAAAGCCAAATCGATGTCGCTATCAGGGCGAGCACCGCCCGTCGCCTGGGAGCCAAACAGTATGGCCAGTCTAATCTCGTGATAACGGGACAACAGCCGCGTCAATGGTTTATCGATTGTATTCATTGGAGAATTGTAACCCAGAGGCCCCAGTGGGGGTAATCCCCCTCCATTTGTCAAACTCAAGCAAGGTGTAGTTATGAAGAACAATAAGATGAGAGTACTCGCTAGAAATATCTCCACGGCACTGATTACAGGACTGGCGCTCTTTTCGATCATGTTGCCGGCCCAGGCCGCTAATTATGGTAAGAAGGATTACACGCCACCGCGCCCCAAAGCCAAGGAGTCGACCTGTGCCGGAATCCGCGGCAACGGCCAGAACCTATTTGCCCACTATGGC
>CBDTVJ010000386.1:0-4529 GCA_965363655.1 uncultured Halieaceae bacterium
GAGGTGCGCATATGTTCTATGGCCAGTACATCGAACAGGGCGCTGGTAATGGCTACGCCGGGCAGGATTACGCCGCGGCGCTGTGCAGTAAGACCCTCCAGTTTCAGGTCGTTCATGTACTCGAACTTTAGCAGGGCCTTTTCCAGTTGGGCCAGGCCCTGGCGCTGGATGCCGCCGTCACTCCAGCCGTTTTGCGTCAGGATGGTCTCGATCGCCTGCAGGGTTCCAGAAGAACCGACACATTCTTCCCAGTGCCTGGCATGGTACTTGTGGCGAATACGAAAGGCCTGTATACGCGCCTGGTTGTAGGCGTCGAGGTAGTTGTCGCGGTTGATAACACCCTCGGGAAAACAGGTTTTGCCGAAGGAGACGCAACCCATTTGCAGGCTTTCCAGGGACTGCGGTTCAAAGCGTTCCCCAATGATGAATTCAGTGCTGCCGCCGCCGATATCAATGACCAGGCGCGACTGCGCATCGTCGGCCAGGGAGTGGGCTACACCCAGGTATACCAGGCGCGCCTCTTCGCGGCCGTAGACCACGTCAACCCGGGTGCCGAGTATGCGTCTGGCGGGACGGGTAAAGGCACTACGATTCTTGGCAACACGCAGGGCGTTGGTACCTACCACGCGTACCCGCTCAGGATCGACACTCTCCAGCAACTGGGCGAAACGGGACAGGCAATCCAGCCCGCGCTCTATGGCTTCGTCGGACAGGTGGCCATTTTCCAGCCCGGCTCCCAGCTGCACTTTTTCTGCCAGGGCTTCCACCGGGCGTATTTCGCCGTGCTCGATTTTCGCGATAAGAAGGTGAAAGGAATTACTGCCAAGGTCGATGGCGGCCAGTTGACTGCCGTCGGGTAGAGCGTCCTGCGTGTCTGAATCCAAGTTTTGATGGTTCCCTGTGGCACGTGTCGAATGACTTATATTAAAGGATTACGGCGCACAGCGCACTCAGCTGCCGCAGCGTTTTTCGGCAACGGAGCAGAGTGTGTTCAATTCTGTTGTGGCCGGTACCAGATGGGGGAGGTCCAGGCCCGTTCCTGTATCTGCCAGGGTAGTTCCGGGTCACTGCAGCTGGGCGGGCGCAGATCCTCGGGGAGGGAGAGACAGTCGTAGTGGCTCCAGCGGCAGCTGGGGTTTTCCAGTATCCGGGTGTAATAGACCGCCGCCACCGACGGGTTGAAATCCGGGTCTTGCCAGCTGCCACACAGTTGCGTAAATCCGCTGCCGGATACGGCGCAGGTAGCGGGATCGACACTGGCTTCGCCTTGCACGTTGCCGGCCAGGTCGTAGACAGCCTGATGGGTGCGTCCCTCGTGGTCGATCCAGCCTTTAATGATCTGTATGCGCTGTAACAGGTTGCTCCCGTCGCGCGGATCGCGGGTAGCGCTGGCGACGAAAACAGGACTCTGTGCAGAGCCGGGCGGAGGCGGGGAGATGTCGCCACCCATGGGAACGCCATCGCGATAGGCATCTTCGAGATAGTTCGCTTGCTGGCAGAGGTTCTCATCCATGTCCCAGCCGGCGAAGAAACGGGGGCTGATGCGCGGGCCGCTGGTGCCAAAAGTCTCGCGTCGCTGCATCGATTCAAACAGTGCCTGGCGGCTGTTTTCCCTGGCGTAGACACCGGCTATGCCACCCGGGTTGTAGCGTACGGGGGAGCCGGTGGCGATATCCCCGGGTACCTCTACCTCGCTGATAAGGCGACTGTGCACATCGCGATCATTGCCGTGTGACCCCTGGTGGCCCCGTTCCCCGACTGCGGGAGCACCGATGTGAGTGTCGGAGGCAGCGACAATGCCCAGTTTGAAGGGGTTGACGCCCAGCTTGCCCTGTTCGGACAAGCCAGCTGTCAGGGCATAGCGCAGGTAACTGTAGCGGGAAGTGCAACCCTTGAGCATCATCCCGCCGCTGCCGATTTCCTCTCCGCAGTCCGGGATGATTTCCCTGGCCGGTCGCAGTTTTTCGAAATTACAGAATTCATCTGCCGCGCCTATGACACTGGCGATACCGTTGCGGCACTCGGATTCGCCCTTGACCTGCATGATCTCCGCCAGGGGTTCCACCTTCGCGCGCAGCGCCGCCAGTTCGCGCTGCTGCGCCTCGGGTATATCCCGGTTGGTATAGGGAAACCACATGCGACCGCTACTCCAGTTGCTGTTGTGGGGAATAGCCAGCACATCGCATTCCTCATTGCCTGTGATACAAGCCTGGTCCAGCCACTGCCACAGTTCCTCGGGCGTCCGGGCATCCTTGGCGCTCAGGGCCGCCTGGGGAACGGTGCTGGATTTGAAAATGACATTGCGGTGCAGGTTGGAAGCCTGCTCCGCCAGGGTGTATTCGTAGGCGTGGAAGGTAGTGAACTCACAATTGGCACTGTTATCGTGCCATATCTCAGTGCTGCGCTGGTTTTCCCGCCAGGCGGTTTCGGCAGCGGCCTTGCACAGGGAGCCGTCGGCACCACAGACGCGAGTGGAGCGATCCTGTCCGAAGATGGCAAAACTCACCAGCCGCACCAGCGATTGCAAATGGTCTTCTACGGGCAGGCGCAAGTCGCCGCGATAAAGCCGGCAGGGCATGCTGTTATAGCCACTGGCGTCCTCGATGTAGCAAAGACGTCGCTCGCCCAGTGCCTCGGCGTGATCAGTGACCGCCATAAAATCCAGTGGTGAACTTATTTGCAGCACGGGTGGTTCGTAGTCCGGTGGATCTTCGCGCAGGCGCAAGGGTAGGGGAGTGCCCCTGGCGAAACTATAGGCCTGGTCGACTGTGGTGGTGGCGCCCATGGCGGTGGCGTCGTAGGAGGCCTCGGTGTGCACATGCAGGGCGCCGAACCAGGCTTTGTTCAAGGGATATTGAGTCTCGCACTCGGCCTGTGCGGTGGCAGCCCCCGACAGTGTTGTTACTGGCACATCACGCCAGCTGTCCAGCGTTGATGCGTCGTGTTCCACCCGGCTGAATTCAAAGCGCAGCCACAGCATTGAGGCCACCGCCAGCAGCGCCAGGGCCAGCAGTGTGAACAGGACATACTTTAGCAGGGTTCTGGCGCGGCTCATGGCGATTACGGGCTGTTGACTGTTCAGGTAATCCTACCCCAGCCCGTGTCCCCGCGACAGTGCGGGGCTATTTGGTGTTAAGCCTCACACGGCCCCAGGGGGTGCCGTAATGAATGCGCCCGTCCATGTCGATCAGGGTGCCGGCAAACAGCACGTTATAGCGCTGCCCGCCGATGACGTAGTGGAAGCGGCTGTCGCCGGTGTCCCAATCCAGGGCTTCCAGGGTCCATTGATTGTCCCGTGCACCGATCAGGTAGGCCGTGTTGGAGCCGACACCGACGATGGGTACCGTGCTGGGTGAGCTGATCGAGGTGTTGACCCAGGCCTCGCCGAAACTTTGGCTCTGTGGGTTCCAGGCGAACTTTTGCACGCCGTAGGGCTGGTACTCGGGGTTACTGCCCAGGTAGCTGATCAACAGGCTGCTGGCCTGCTTTGGCAGGTACCAGGGAATGTTGCGGGGGTGGTTGTTGACCACCATGGCGCCGTAGCCCGCCACCACCACCGACTGCTCTGACTGGATCTGCGTCAGGGACGGATCATCCATGGTGACCGGCGCCTGTCCCGCAATGCGGCGGTTTGGTGCGCCTGCCAGTTGCTGCCACTCCCGCGGGATGTCATCGCGCCAGAACAGCACCACGTTCATCTGGGGCTGGCCATCGGTGATGACGACGAACTGGTCTTCTTCGCCAAAGCCCATCAGCGATGGCGTGGCACCTGTACCGTGGCCCCATTCGTTGAGGTACTCGGCGGTCCAGGCGCCATCGGCCTCATCTGTGCTGAGCCCGGAGCCTGTCCAGATAACTTTGTGCATGTGTTGTTGGGAGGCGATGTAGATGCCGCCTTGCGTATCAATGGCGTAAGCGTTGCGAATCCAGCCGTAACCGGTGGGGCCGGTGGCTTTGTCTTCAGCACCCTCGCTGTGCTTTATGCGAATCAGGTGGTGCTGTTTGAAATCACGGCTGATCGCGGCCATGTAGCCATGCTCTGTGGCGGCGATCAACCAGCCGTCGTAGGTCATCGACAGGCCCATGATGGGGCCGGTGGCTTCAGGCGGTAACTGGAACTCGCGCAGTTTGACGATGGGCGAGCGGGAGTCTTGCGGGTCCTCGTCACCGTAGGCGGTGATCAAGCCCGACTTGCTGCCCACATAGTAGACATGGTCCTTGTCCAGCACTGTGTAGAGGTTGGACAGGTTGCGCAGTTTCTGCGCCTCCTGGAAAGCCCGGTAGATAGCGAACAGTCCGTTATTGCTGTCGTCAAACTTGGCAATGGAGGCATCGGCCTGTTCGGCACTGTAGTGCTCCACGCCGGGAAAATAGAGTTCCGATACGATTTCGTGAGTGTCGTAATCCAGCTTGACGATGCGGTCCAGGCCATTGCCCCAGAAGACCCGCTTGCCATCGGCGTACGCGCCTGAAGTGGCGATACCAAAGAAACCGGGGCCGGGATGTACGTATTGGATGTCATCTTCGGA
>CBDTVJ010000387.1:0-4527 GCA_965363655.1 uncultured Halieaceae bacterium
GGCTTTCTGCGAGCACTGTCCGAGTCCCAAAAAATTGCATCGCAATTTTTGGTCGAGTTGCGCAGCAGCCGAAAACCCCCGCAAAACTTGCGCCCATGCCGGCACCCCTTTCACCTGACAGCCCGGAACAACATGCAAATCAACCACCAACCAAGCTAATCATAACCCCCGCCGCCACCGCCGACCCAATAACCCCCGCAACATTAGGCCCCATAGCATGCATCAACAAAAAGTTATGCGGATTCGACTCCAAGCCAACCTTGTTGCTCACCCGCGCCGCCATAGGCACAGCCGACACCCCTGCCGAACCAATCAACGGATTCAACGGCGTACTCCCAAAGCGGTTCATCAGCTTGGCAATCAGTACCCCCGAGGCAGTACCAATCGCAAAGGCGACAATTCCCAGCCCCAGAATACCCAGCGTACTGACATCCAGGAACTTGTCTGCTACCAGTTTGGAGCCGACCGACAGGCCAAGGAAAATTGTCGTGATATTAATCAGGGCGTGCTGCGCAGTCTCACTGAGGCGATCCACTACACCGCATTCTTTCATCAGGTTGCCGAAGCAGAACATGCCCAATAAAGGCGCCGCCGCCGGCAGCAGCAGCGCCACCAGGATTAACAGTACCAGGGGGAACACGATCTTTTCCCGCTGGGAGACAGGGCGCAGTTGCACCATTTCAATTTTGCGCTCCTCCTCGGTGGTCAGGGCGCGCATGATGGGCGGCTGTATCATCGGGACAAGGGCCATATATGAATAGGCGGCCACGGCGATCGCGCCCAGCAAGTCCGGCGCCAATATGCTGGAAACATAGATTGCAGTGGGGCCATCGGCGCCACCGATAATACCAATGGCGGCCGCGTCCGCGATGCTGAAATCCATAATACCCAGGGAACTCAGGCCCACCGCTCCCAGTACTGTGGCAAAAATTCCAAACTGGGCCGCCGCTCCCAGGAACAGGGTTTTTGGGTTCGCCAGCAAGGGGCCAAAATCAGTCATGGCGCCAACACCCATAAAGATCACCAGGGGTGCTACTCCGCTGGCGATAGCAACGGTGTAAAAGTTATAGAGCATGCCATTGCTGAAGCCAGCATCCGTAACCAGGTATTCCACCGCCTGTCGCAGTTGGGCACTCGCACCGTGGTAATCGGTCAGTAGTGTTTTGGGCTCAGCAACTGTTGCTCCCAGGATCCGGGCCATTTCACCCAGCAGTTCCGGCGCACCGGCATGCAGGGCATTTTCTACCGCTGAGTAAGCCAGGCCCGCACCGGGAATATTGGCAAGAATACCGCCAAATCCGATGGGCACCAGCAGCAGCGGCTCAAAGCCTTTGCGAATAGCCAGAAACAGCAGCAGCAGACCAATCAGCAACATAAACCCCTGCCCCAGGGTAAACTGGGCCAGTCCGGAGCTACTCCAGAGTTGCAGTACGTTATCCACAGGCGTCAGGCGATGTTCAGCAAGGGTTGGCCAACGGTGACGGCGTCACCGGGGAACACATCGATGCTGGCTATGGTACCGCCCTGCACAGCCCGCACTTCGGTTTCCATCTTCATGGCTTCCAGTATGACCAGGACATCCCCCGCAGCCACCACATCCCCCACCGCCACGTTGAGCTTGATAATATTGCCCGCCAGCGGAGCCGACAGTGCTACACCAGTGGCGGTACCTGTCGCAGCCGCAGCTGCGGCGGGAGCCAGCGCAGTGACATCACCGCCGTCGGCTACCTCCACCACGTAGCGCTGGCCATTCACGGTTACTGTATAGACGGCCGCATCACCTTTAACAGGCTGAGGCTGGACAACAGCGGCATCAGCTTCGCCATCGGGTGGCGGTTCGAAGGCCTCCGCGTTGCCGCGATTCTTGAGAAATTTCAGGCCAACCTGTGTAAACAGCGCATAGGTCAGCACATCGTCGATCTCCCTGTCACCGGAGGACAGTTCGATGGATTGTTCTTCGGCCAGCGAGTGCAGCTCCCCGGTCAGGTGCACCAGCTCCGGCTCCAGCAGATCTGCCGGACGGCATGTTACCGCCTCCTGCCCCTCCAGTACCCGCTGCTGTAACTCGGCATTTACGGGAGCGGGTGTCGCGCCGTATTCGCCTTTGAGCACGCCTGCAGTTTCTTTTGAAATGGACTTGTAACGCTCTCCGGTGAGCACATTAATCACCGACTGGGTTCCTACAATCTGCGAAGTGGGCGTTACCAGCGGAATGAAACCGAGGTCCTCGCGCACCCGTGGGATTTCTGCCAGCACCTCATCCATCCTGTCCGCTGCGCCCTGCTCCTTCAGCTGGCTCTCCATATTGGTGAGCATTCCCCCGGGTACCTGGGCCACCAGGATGCGCGCATCCACACCGCGCAGGGAACCCTCAAAGCGCGCATACTTTTTACGGACTTTGCGAAAGTAGGCCGCGATTTCTTCCAGCTTGTTGATATTGAGACCGGTATCCCGGTCGGTACCTTCGAGAATGGCCACCACCGATTCCGTTGCCGAGTGTCCGTAGGTCATGGACATGGAGGAAATAGAGGTATCGACATTGTCGATACCCGCCTCCACGCACTTTAAAATCGTTGCCGTAGACAGACCGGTAGTCGCGTGACACTGCATATGTATGGGGATGTCGCAGGCCGCTTTCAGTCGCGTCACCAGCTCGTAGCCGGTATAGGGGTGTAACAATCCCGCCATATCCTTGATGGCAATGGAATCCGCACCCATATCCTCGATACGCTTGGCCAGGTCAAGCCAGGTTTCCATGTCGTGCACCGGGCTCAGTGTGTAGGAAATAGTACCCTGGGCATGTTTACCAATGCGGCTGACTGCCCGCAGGGCCACTTCCAGGTTGCGCGTATCGTTCATGGCGTCAAAGACACGAAAGACATCGATGCCGTTAGTCGCGGCGCGCTCCACGAATTTTTCCACCACATCGTCCGCGTAATGGCGATAGCCAAGGATATTCTGCCCCCGCAACAACATCTGCTGGGGCGTTCGGGGCATGGCTTTCTTCAGTTCCCGCACTCGCTCCCAGGGGTCTTCTCCCAGGTAACGGATACAGGCGTCGAAGGTGGCGCCTCCCCAGGTCTCCAGTGACCAGTAACCGATATCATCGAGTTTCGCGGCTATAGGCAACATGTCGTCCAGGCGCAGACGGGTGGCGAACAGGGACTGGTGAGCATCGCGCAATACGACATCGGTGATACCCAGGGCTTGCTTCGTTTTATCCATGCACTGTGCACCTCTTGCACGTTGCGACCGGCCACTTAAGGAGCCGTCTATAGTCGGTTATTTTGCCTTGCGCCGATGTTGGTGAACGGCAGCACTGATAACAGCCACCAGGTTCGGGTCGTCGGTGGCTGGTATATTCATGGCTGGGATAGCTGGGCCCGCAGCTCTGGTCCGGGGCTCAGGGACGGGATCGGGGAAAAAGCGGGCTATGCCGCGGGACATCAAACCCATGCACAACACCAGCAGCGCCAGAAACAACACCACGGTACTCATGCCATAGGCCATGAGCTCTAATCCCTGTGCAACAATATCACCCTGCATACACCCACCGTAGTAAACTGCCCAGGGCTTACTAATCGCTGGTCGCCCGTCCAGCACATCATAAAACACTTTGGCTGTTAGATGCCATGCCACGCCATCAATGATCCCGAAAAGCCGCGCGCAAGTGTATAATGGCGCGTTAACACGCTTTCTTACGGATACACAATGCGCCTGATGCTGGCACCCATGGAGGGTGTTATAGACCACACCATGCGGGAGCTTCTCACATCACTGGGAGGCATCGATCGCTGTGTAACCGAATTTGTGCGAGTGACAGATCGTCTGCTGCCGCCGCGCGTTTTCCGTCGGCTCTGCCCCGAGCTCGATAGCGGCGGCACCACCTCTTCAGGTGTGCCGGTTTATCTGCAACTGCTGGGCGGACAAGCCCAGGTTGTCGCGGACAACGCAAGCCGGGCGGTGCAACTGGGCGCACCGGGCATAGACCTCAACTTTGGCTGCCCCGCAAAAAAAGTCAACCGCTCGGATGGCGGTTCAATCCTGCTGCGCGAGCCCCGGCGTGTGCACGACATCACAGCCGCGGTGCGCCAGGCCGTGCCCAGTGAGATTCCCGTCACCGTCAAAACTCGCCTTGGCTATGAAGACCATGAACTGTTTCTCGATATCGTGGCAGGTATCGAGGCAGCAGGCGCCACTGAATTGACCGTCCATGCCAGGACCAGGCGCCAGGGCTACCGACCACCCGCTCACTGGGAACAAATTGCCGCAGCCCGGGAGCTTGTCTCGCTGCCCGTGATCGCCAATGGCGAAATCTGGAGCATCGACGACGCCCACCGTTGTCGTCAATATAGTGGCTGTGAAGACCTGATGCTGGGGCGGGGCGTACTGTGCCGACCGGATCTGCCGCGCCTTATCGCTGCGGCTAGTCGAGGCGAAGCGGTAGAATCCATGCACTGGCCCGCTGTAGTGCCGCTGGTACTGAAGTTCTTTGAATTGAATCTTAAGCACTACGACTCCGGCCAC
>CBDTVJ010000388.1:0-4509 GCA_965363655.1 uncultured Halieaceae bacterium
TTATTCGACACGATTGCCCGTTTCAATACTATCCTGCTGGATTTTGATCGTGATATCTGGGGCTATATTTCAATGGGGTACTTCAAGCAGAAGACAGTTGCAGGCGAAGTGGGCTCCTCCACTATGCCGCACAAGGTCAACCCCATTGATTTTGAGAATTCAGAGGGCAACCTCGGTCTGGCCAATGCGGTACTGGGCCACCTTGCCACCAAGCTACCGGTCAGCCGCTGGCAGCGTGACCTCACTGACAGCACCGTATTACGCAACATGGGAGTCGGTATCGGATACAGCCTGATCGCCTACCAGGCCAGCCTCAAGGGCATCAGCAAGCTGCAACTCAATGAAGCCCGCATCGCCCAGGACCTGGATAACAGCTGGGAAGTCCTGGCCGAGCCAATACAAACCGTCATGCGCCGCTATGGAATCGACAAGCCCTACGAAAAGTTAAAGGAGCTGACGCGCGGGCAGGATATGAGCAAGGAGGTCATCCAGTCTTTCGTGGCCAAACTCGATATACCTGCAGATGCCAGAGATGACCTGTTGGCCATGACACCCGCCAGTTATATCGGTAATGCCATTGCCCAGGCCCGGGCAATCGAGTAGTCCAGTGATGAGCGCAGACTGGGAACTTAACCTGGATAGAGAGTCCTTTCTGGCCCGTCATTGGCAGGCCAGACCGCTGCTGATAGCTGGCGCAGTCCGCCATTTCAAACCCCCATTCAGCCGCCACCAACTGGCAGGCCTGGCACTCGAGGAAGAGGTAGAGTCACGTATCATCGAGTACAGCGACGACCAGTGGCAGTTGCACCATGGTCCCTTCGCCACCAGTGACTTCGACCGTGAACTACCCTGGACCCTGCTGGTGCAGGCCGTGGACCACTACATTCCCGCCGTTGCAGAATTGCGCAAGCTGATAGACTTTATACCCCAGTGGCGGGTTGATGATGTCATGGTCAGTTATGCGGTCGATGGCGCTAGCGTAGGCCCCCACTTCGACAATTACGACGTGTTCCTGTTACAGGGAGAAGGCGAAAGGTTGTGGAAACTGGGGCAGTTTTGCGACGAATCAACCCCCCTGCTGCCGCACGATGATTTACGCATCCTGCGTGACTTCGAATGTACCGCAGAATACCTGCTAGGCCCCGGTGACATGCTGTATGTGCCACCGGGGATCGCTCACTGGGGCATCGCACAGGGCGATTGCACGACGTTCTCCATTGGCTTTCGCGCACCGCGCATCAATGACATGGTTTCGCGCTGGGCCGATCAGTTGCTGGAGCAAATGGAAGCGCCAGACTTCTATCGGGATGCACGGCAGGAGCCGGCTACGCGCCCGGGCGAAATTCGTCCACGGGACCTGGACCGGGCTATGGCCCAATTACAGGCCGCCCTTGACCAGGCCAGCGGTAATCACTGGTTTGGCGAGCTGGTGACAGAACCACGCTATGACCTGGCAGAGCTCGACTGTGAGCTGGATGAGGCACTGGCGGCACTGGCAGATGGTGCGGAATTCGTAGCTTTGTCAGCCGCAGCCAAACTGGCCTGGCAGCAGGAAGCGGAGGGTATTACCGTATTTGCCAATGGCGAAAGCCAGACCTTCGACGAGTCGGTTTTACCGAGCCTGGTCATCCTTTGCGAGAGCTGGCGCCTGGCCTCTGCCGATCTGGAAGGTGCCCTCGCTGATACCAACACCTATACTCTTCTTGAGTATTTACTACGCAGCGGGTGTCTCTATGTCCAATAAGGAATTTGTTACAGCCATCGACTATCCCCAACCCTTCGATGAATACGCTGTAGAATTGTGTCGCAGCGCGTCGCGCTATATCTGCATTATGAGTCCTGACCTGGATCACGCGGCCTTTGATAACAGTGATTTGGTGGATGCCCTGAGTGCCCTCGCTCGTCGCAGCAGCCAGACCCAGGTGCGGATCCTCGTCAGTAATGCCCGGCAAATAGTGACGCGGGGCCACCGTCTGTTGCAACTGGCCCGGCGCTTGCCCAGCACAGTGCATATTCAGGAACTTGCAGAGCACCCCGACTGGGGCAATGAAACCGTGGTCATTCGCGACCGCGACGGTGTACTTTACAAGCCCGGCGGCAGCGACCACAACGCCTTCTACGAGCCAGATTCACGCGCCTCTACCACTCGACACCTGGAATTGTTCGAGGAGCTATGGCGCCACAGTAAACAGAGTGTGGAACTGCGCTCCCTTAAGCTCTAGCAGTAAGCGCAGTAATTTAAACGCAGATTGCACGACCGGGGGTGCCAGTTAGCCCAACTGCTCTATCGCTTGGGCCAGGGCAAGCTGCCGCTGGGCTTCTTCCACGTGCAGGTTTTCCACCAAACGGCCATTGACTACGACCACGCCCTTACCCTGCGCCGCGGCTTCCTCGAAGGCCTCGATAATATTGCGGGCCGACGCAAGCTCTGCCGCGTCGGGACCAAAGGTAGCGTTGGCCGCTGCGATCTGCTTGGGATGGATAAGGCTCTTGCCGTCAAATCCCAGATCGCGGCCCTGTTCACAGGACAGGCGCAGCAATTCCTCGTCTTCCAGATCCAGCTGCACACCATCGATGATATCCAGGCCGTTGGCGCGCCCGGCGTATACACAGAGGTTGAGTGCCGTGATAAAGCCCATTCTATCCGGCGTGTGCCTCACCCGCGTGTCCTTGGACAGGTCGGATGTACCCATCACCATGCCACGCAGACGCGGGTGAGCCTGGGCAATGTCAGCGATATTCAGGATGCAGCTGGGCGTTTCAGCCATAATCCACATGTCGACACTGTCCGGGCAACCGGCACTTGCAAAGGCCTGGATGGCTTCTACCACATCCGCAGCGCTATCAATTTTTGGGATCAGTACGGCATCGGGTGCATTTTCGAAGCTGCAAATAGCCTGGATATCATCCCTGGCCCACTCGGTATCCAGGGCATTGATACGCACCATGAGTTCACGATGACCGTAGCCACCTGCCGCCAGTGCCGCTGCAATCTGCTCCCTGGCCAGTTGCTTGGCATCGGGAGCCACTGAATCCTCCATGTCGAGAATCAGTCCGTCGGCCGGCAGGCTCCTGGCCTTGTCCAGCGCCCGGGGGTTTGAGCCTGGCATGTACAGTAGTGAACGGCGGGGTTTGATTTTCATGGGAAAGATTCCTTAGTCAGCCTCGGGGCAGGTATTTTTGCGCTGTCAAGGATACAGAAGCCATCACTGTAGGAGCAAGGGCGCAAACCATGAACCAATCGACACGACTGACGCGTATATATCACCGCTGGCATCTGCCAGTTGTCTAAAAGTCAGTGAAGCTTTAAAATTACTGGTTTGAATGGTTAAACTGCCCAGGTGGTTGCACCAGCCTGGACACTAAACACATATTGCAACTATTGGTATCAATCATGACTGACGTTTCCACGGACGGCGGGCAAGCGCTAGCGCAGGCTCGAACCCTGCTCACCTCCACTACCAACCTCATTGACAGGGCCCTGTCCGCCCTGAAAGCCAAAACACTGGATGGCGAGCGCGTGTCTCCTGCCCTGCTCGATGAACACCAATTGATCTCCTACGACCTTTCCCTCAGCTGGTCAGAATGCATCGCCGCCCGCTTCCTGCTGGACCACGCGGGCCGGCTGGAGGCTGAATCCGGTGAGCTGAATGCTTTCACCACCAGACTCGCTGCCATGTTTTGTGCGGAAGCCGTCATGAATTGCGTCAATCGCCTGCGCGCCCGCCCCGCGGATTTTAGTCTCACAGACGCTGATATCGCCACAGTGACGGCCGCGCCGGACGCAGCTGCCTTCCTGGCACAGCATCTGGCCGCCAGGAACATCGCAGCAATCGGAGCCGAAGTGCTGGACCGTGATGGCGACCTGGGCCCCGATTTGCTGAGCGAATACCACACCATGATGCGCGACACCTTTCGGCGTTTCTCCGATGACGTCGTTGCCCCCCTTGCCGAGGAAGTACACCGGCAGGATCTCATTATCCCCGACGCTATTCTGGAGCCGTTGAAGGAGATGGGGATGTTCGGACTCTCCATCCCGGCCAGGTTTGGCGGCCTGCAGGAAGATGACAAGGAAGACACCCTGGGCATGATAGTGGTCACCGAAGAGCTGTCACGTGGCTCACTGGGCGCTGCGGGAAGCCTCATTACTCGCCCGGAGATTCTGGCCCGCGCCCTATTGAAAGGCGGGACGCTGGAGCAGAAGCAGCATTGGCTGCCGCAACTGGCTGTAGGAGACCCACTGTGCGCCGTGGCCGTGACAGAACCCAACTATGGCTCTGACGTGGCGGGTGTTCGTCTCAAGGCTACCGCCACCGAGGGTGGCTGGCTATTAAATGGCGCCAAGACCTGGTGTACCTTTGGTGGCAAGGCAGGGCTATTACTGGTGCTGGCCCGTACCAACCCCGACATGAGCCTGGGACATCGCGGTCTCTCCATGTTCCTGGTGGAGAAACCTGCCAGTGACGGTCATGAATTTGAGGTGACACCCGAGACCGGCGGCAAACTGAC
>CBDTVJ010000389.1:0-4505 GCA_965363655.1 uncultured Halieaceae bacterium
AGTTTTTCGGCCAGGAAGCTGAAGTCGTGCACCCGGCTGGCGATCAGGTGGTGGACGTTGCCGTCGCTCTCCGGGTCGGTTTCAAGCACACCATCGATCGCCAGCACTTGTGCGCCAAGAATTTCGGCCCGCTGTTTTTCGAATAGACGTGGCCAGACCACTGCGTTGACGAAGCCGGTTTCGTCTTCCAGCGTCAGGAACAGGGTGCCGCTGGCTGTCATCGGCCGTTGGCGCATGGTCACCAGTCCGCAGGCCCTGACCCGGCTGCCGTGCGGGCGTGTACGCAGCTCTTTGGCGGTGATGGCCCGCCGGCGTTTTAACACGGGTCGTAGCAGCGCAATCGGATGGCGTCCCAGCGTCAGTCCGGTGCTGGCATAGTCGGCCCGGGTATCATCCACTTCCGAGGGCGGGCGAATGCTGGCCGGGTCAGGGTCAGGCTGATCATGGCCCTGTTTCCACAAAGGCGGCGCTTTCTCGACCGCGGCTATTTCCCAGCGGGCGCGGTGGCGGTGCCCGGCCAGGCCGCGCAGCGTGGCTGCCTCGGCCAGTACCGCGAGGTCATGCCGGTCGAGGCCGGCGCGGGTGGCGAAGTCCTGGACGGTAGAAAACGGCCGTTCCCCGCGTGCTTGCTCGATGCGCCGTGCACTCGCGGTACGCATGCCCTTGACCATACGCAGGCCCAGTCGCAGCGCCTGTGAGCCGCGGAAGGCTTCCAGTGTGCAGTCCCAATGGCTGTAGCGGACATCAGCCGGCAGTACTTTTACGCCATGCCGCTGTGCATCCTGGATCAGTTGGGCGGGCTGATAAAAGCCCATTGGCTGTGAGTTGAGCAAAGCACAGCAAAAGGCAGCCGGGTGGTGGCGTTTCAGCCAGGCGGATACATACACCAATAGCGCAAAACTGGCTGCGTGAGATTCCGGGAAACCGTATTCACCGAAACCACGTATCTGCTGAAATATCTGCTCGGCGAAGGCTTCGCTATAGCCCCGCTCAAGCATGCCGCCGACCAGTCTCTGGTGCATATGTTCCATGCCACCGCGGCGGGCCCATGCTGCCATCGAGCGGCGTAATACATCGGCCTCGGAGCCGCTGAAGCCGGCCGCTACCATCGCGACCTGCATCACCTGCTCCTGGAATATGGGTACGCCCAGGGTTCGCTCCAGCACGACCCGTAAATCTTCCGAGGGATACTCCACCCGTTCGGTGCCGCGCCGGCGCTGCAGGTAGGGATGCACCATGTTGCCCTGGATGGGTCCGGGCCGGACGATGGCGACCTCGATGACAAGATCATAAAAACAGGCTGGTTTCAGACGTGGCAGCATCGCCATCTGGGCGCGGGATTCGATCTGAAATACCCCCACGGTATCTGCCTGCTGGATCATATCGTAGGTTGCCGGGTCTTCGGCCGGGATGTCGGACAGGGAAGACACTTGTGAGTCTGCCTTGAGCAGGTCCAGGCAGCGGTGGATCACGGTCAGCATGCCCAGCGCCAGGCAATCGACTTTCAGCATGCCCAGGGTTTCAAGGTCTTCCTTATCCCACTGGATGACCGTGCGGTTCGCCATCGCGGCGTTTTCCACCGGCACCAGGCTGGCCAGGGGACTTTCGGAAATTACGAATCCGCCCACATGTTGTGACAGGTGGCGCGGAAAGCCGACGATGGACTGGACCAGGTGGATGAGGTGGCGTATTTGCAGTGTGTCCGGCTGGAACCCCAGCTGGCTGATGCGTTGCGCAAAGCCTTCCGGCTGGTCCCACCAGGCGGTATTGGCAGCCAACTGGTCGACCTGGGCGGGCGGCAGCCCCAGGGCCTTGCCCACGTCGCGGATTGCGCTGCGGGGCCGGTAGGTGATCACGGTGGCTGCCAGCGCGGCGCGGTCACGGCCATATTTCCGGTAGATGTACTGGATGACTTCTTCGCGCCGTTCGTGTTCAAAGTCCACGTCGATGTCAGGCGGTTCATCGCGGTCACGTGAGATGAAGCGTTCGAACAACATGTTCATGCGGGCCGGGTCTACTTCGGTAATGCCCAGGCAGTAGCACACCGCAGAATTCGCTGCAGAACCCCGCCCCTGGCACAGGATGCCCTGGCTTTTTGCAAACTTGACGATGTCGTATACCGTCAGGAAGAAAGGCTCGTAGCTGAGCTCTTTTATTAACGTGAGTTCCTTCTCTATTTGCAAACGCAAGGTGCTGGAAATGGGGTTAGGGTCGTGCCCCCATCTTTCCTGGATGCCGGCTTCGGTGAGTTCCCGCAGGTAGGCGGTAGCTGTCATGCCCTGCGGGACCACTTCGCGTGGGTAGCGGTAATGCAGCTGCTCCAGCCGGAAGCAGCAACGTGTTGCGATGGCGGCGCTTTCCTCCAGCAGTTCCGCGGGAAACAGTTGGGCCAACAGTGCGCGGCTGCGCAGGTGGCGTTCGCCGCAGGGCAGGCTGCGGTAGCCCAGTTCACTCACCGGGCAGCCGTGGCGGATGGCTGTCAGTACATCGTGCAACATCCGGCGCGAGCGGGTATGCATCTGGATGTCGCCGCAGGCGGTTACCGGTAGCCCGGTCGCCCTGGCAGTGGCCAGCAGATGTTCCAGGCGGGCCTTGTCATCCGGGCCCAGGTGCAGACTGGCACCCAGCCAGCAGCGGTCGGGAAAATAGGCCGTGAGCCAGTGTGCGGTCAGCAGGTCATCTTCAGCAAGCGGCAGCCACACGGCCAGGCAGCGGTCCAGGCCATGCTCAAAGCTGGAGTCGGGCAGGGCATACTTGCCTTTTGGCGCGTTGCGCCGTCCCTGCGTGACCAGGGTGCAGATCTGTGTGTAACCCGCATGGTCCAGGGGCAACAAAATCAGCCGCGAGCCATTTTCCAGCCGGAAAATGCTGCCGGGTATCAGCTGGATGGGCAAGCCCCGTTCGTTGCAGCGCTGTGTTTCCTCCAGGGCCCGCACCACGCCGGCCATTGAGCATTCATCAGTAAGTGCAATGGCCTTGTAGCCCAGCTCTGCTGCCTGTGCGACCAGTTCCTGCGGGTGTGAGGCGCCGGTCAGGAAGGTGAAGTTACTGGTGCAGGCCAGTTCGGCGTATGGGGGCGGGGAGGGCATACTGTAATTATATACAGTATGCCTGCCGGATGTGATCCTGTGTGGAGTTAGAGGTAAACGGCTTCCAATGTGGCCAGGAGTTGGTCTCCTTTGTAGAGTTCGAGGAAGAGGCCGCTGATTTTATAGTGGGTGGTGTTGCCAAGGGCGACAAGGAAGCTTTGTTCTGTGTCCATGGCCGCAGGGCAGGCCATCATGGTTGAGCCGAGCGCGGAGAAGCTCAGGGTATCGTCTTTGCTGGTGAACTGGCCGAAGAAGTTGTTGCAGCCGGCGTTGCCGTGAACGCGGGACTCGGCATTGGCCAGGATCATATGGGCTTCCTTCATGCCTTCTGGCGTCTTGACGGGCTTTCCTTGTAATTGATCCAGCCGCCAATAAGTTCCAGACAGTTCGGCGTGTACCGATGGGGCACAGGTTTCATCAGGAACTAATTTCTCAAGACTATCTACTATCAAACTGACTTTACTGGTATTTTCTTCCATTCCAGGCCGCTCAAGTAAACGCCCTCTGAGCTTAATCATGACCTCGTCACCGGCACTAACTCCGGAATCTAAATAGGCGCGCTCCAATTCTATATAGCCGCCCTCCATCGAAACCGGGTAGGTTTTATTATTACGACAGTCACGAAAGATGGCTGCATCAGCCATGTAACGGAACATGCCGGTCAGTACCGGTGTGACGGTATCTGCGCTGGAATCAGACACGGGTGCCTGTTCCATTGGTTTGCAGGCCGTAATGCAGAGCAAGGCAAGTAGAGCAATGGGTAGCAAATACAGGTTTTTCATTTTCAGGTGTCTTCATTTCCGATTTTGGTTTCTTCGCTACTGATGTTTTGTGCGGGTTCTTCGCGCGAAACGGCGCCTGTGAGCACCAGCTTCATGCCTTCTTCAAACGACATATCCACCGGGGTCAGGCAGGAGCGCGGCAAGAACAGGGTGTAGCCTCCAATCTGATAGCTCATCGGCAAATAGACGGCGATCGGCTCATCGACAGTCAGTTCCAGCGGAAGGCGGCTGAAGTCCTCCCGCGTTACGAAGCCCATTTGTTCAAATTGTTGTCCCGGGACTTTTACCAGCACCACCTTACTCATTGCCATCTTACTGTCCGGGCTAAGGTAGCCGATGAAGTCTTTCAGCGCTGAGTAAATGGTCTTGACCAGCGGCAGGCGCTGCAAAATGGCGTCACCGAGTGCGAATAGCTTTTGAAACAGGATCACGTGCGTTAACAAACCAATCAGGATTGTCATGGCCACGGCTGATACAACACCCATACCCGGGATGTACCAGCCGCTGGGCAGGAAGCGCATCAACAGGCCGCCCAGAATTTGCTCTGCCCCACGCGCGAGCCACCATAAAATGGCCAGCGTCAGTGCTACGGGAATGACCACGACCAGTCCCTTCAGAAACAACTTACCCAATG
>CBDTVJ010000390.1:0-4470 GCA_965363655.1 uncultured Halieaceae bacterium
GTAGCAGGCAACAATGCCATCAAGGCCTTCAGGTCGGTGGCGAAGCCGGTCGCGGGCCGCGAGCGACCAAATACAGCACCGACGTCGTTGTAGCGGCCGCCGTTGGCAAGGGCCTGCCCGCAGCCGGGGACATAGGCCGCAAAAACGATACCGGTGTGGTAGTTATAGCCACGCAATTCTGCCAGGTCGAAATAGATGTCCAAGGCGGGTTGCTGGCGGCGGATATCAGTAGCCACCTGCTGCAGCGCATCCACCGCGGCGAGCGCGGCGGGGACGGCTTCAGCGAATAATTCCCGGGCATCTGCGAGGACACTTCCGTCGCCATGCAGATCTACCAGGCCGACGATCAGCGCTGCGATCGCTGGCTCTACGCCTACCAGAGCCCGCTGCAAATCGGGCACGGACTTACGTTGCAGGGCATCAAAAACCGTCTTTTCCTGCTCGCCGCTCAGCCCGGCACTGTCCAGCACCGCCTCATAGATTCCCACATGACCGAGATCCAGCGTCACATCAGCAAGGCCAGCGGCGGCCAGCGTCGCCAGCATCAAGCGCACTACTTCGACATCAGCCCCCAGGCTATCATCGCCATACAGCTCGGCACCCAACTGGATCGGGGAGCGGGAAGAAAACAATGATTTCGGACGAGTGTGCAGCGTAGACCCGGCATAGCACAAACGGGTAACCCCTTCCTCCGCCAGGCTGTGGGCGTCGATACGGGCTACCTGGGGTGTTATGTCTGCGCGAATACCCAGTGTGCGGCCACTGAGCTGATCGGTAAGCTTAAAAGTGAGCAGGTCGAGATCTTCACCCAAACCCACCAGCAGGGATTCAGTGAACTCCATCAGCGGTGGGATAACCAGGCGATAGCCCCAACTGCGATATAAATCCAGCAGGCAGCGTCGCAGGGTCTCCACAGACTCCGCCTGGGCAGGAAGAACCTCTTCCACCCCATCGGGGAGCTGCCAGTGATCAACCGTGTTCATTTCTTTAACCAGCCCCTAGTGGACCCAATACAGTAATACGAGCCCGAACAACATGCTACCGAGGCCGGCATTGCGCAGCACACGATCATCCATCTGCTCGGCCATGGCCAACATCGAGCGCCAGCGGTTGGGGCTGATAAACGGCAGTATGCCTTCGACAATGAAGACCAGGGCGATAGCCGCTGGAAGTACCTGCCAGAAGTCCACATATTCTCCCGCGTTCGGGCGCCTGGGCACACTGCTCAGGACACAAAAAAACCGCGAGTCCTGCGATTGTCTACAAACGCCGGAGCCCACGGTTAACAAATTCTATCACAGCTGCCGTTGATAGCACCTGTGATTTTTACGGCTTCAGAGCAGTGCCGCCGCTGGAATCTTTCAGGTAACGGAAGAACTCACTATCCGGTTGCAACAGCATGATATCGCCATTGCCCTGGAAGGCGTCCTGGTAAGCCCTGAGACTACGGGTAAATGAGTAAAACTCCGCATCCTTGTTGAACGCTGCCGCATAAGTGGCGGTGGCAATGGCGTCGCCATCACCGCGAATCAGTTCAGAGTCACGGTAGGCATTAGCCTTGAGCACTGTCACTTCCCTATCCGCCGCCGCGCGTATGCCCTCGGCCAGTTCCTGGCCCTGGGAGCGATGCTCACGGGCCTCTTTTTCCCGCTCCGCGTTCATGCGCCGATAGACCGACTCGGATACATCCGGCGGCAGATCGATCTGCTTCACCCGCACGTCCACGAGATCTACGCCCAGCTCCTCCCGGGCCACAACATTCAGTTCATCCATGAGGGCCCGCATCAACTCATCGCGCTCCCCCGACACCACCTCCTGGATAGTCCGTATGGCAACCTGGTTACGCAGGCCATCGTTGATACGCTGGGCCAGAAGAGCCGCTGCCCGGGATTCCTCAGCGTTGGTGGCGGTGTAAAACTTGGAGGTATCGGAAACCCGAAACTTGGCGTAGGAATCAACAATCAGGGCTTTCTGCTCCTGGGTGAAGAAACGCTCCGGCTGGGAGTCCACCGTCAGTACACGACCGTCGAACTTGCGCACGTTGTTTACAAAGGGAATTTTTATATGCAGACCCGGCTGGATATTAGGATTAACCACCTCACCGAACTGCAACAGCACGGCGCGCTCAGTTTCCTTGATAACATACAGCGAGTTGCTGGCCAAAAATACCAGCAACAGGGCAACGAGAGTAAAGACCACATTACGTCCGGACATGATTAGCGACCCCCCCTGCGATTATCCACGGCAGCGGCGTCCCTACGCAACTGTTCGGTCACTGCGTTGGTCAATTCCCGTATATTGGAGCTATCCACTTTCATGTTACGCGGGTTACTGCTGCCGGAGGCCTGGCCTGCCAGCTTATCCAATGGCAAGTACATTATGTTGTTGCCTCCTTCCACATCGACCATCACCTTGTTGGTCTGGGTTAACACAGCCTGCACAGCATCGAGATAGAGTCGCTCACGGGTTACCCCGGGGGCCTTTTCATATTCCGCCAGCAGGCGTTCAAAGCGCGCAGCCTCACCATCGGCATTCGCTATGACCTCCTCTTTGTAGGCATTGGCTTCCTCAATCTGGCGCTGGGCGCCACCGCGCGCCTCCGGCACAACACCATTGGCATAGGCCTGCGCCTCATTCTTCACGCGCTCCTCGTCTTCCCTGGCCTTGATCACATCGTCAAACGCAGCCTGCACCTGGGTAGGCGGTTTCGATTCATCGACGGTAACCTTGCTGACCAGGATACCGGTCTTGTAAAGATCGATGTACTCCTGCAGCCGGGCGTGCACATCGATGGCGATCTGGGCGCGCCCTTCGGTCAACACCTGGTCCATACTGGTGCCACCCACTACGTGGCGCAGCGCGCTCTGGGAAGCATGTTGTAGCGAGCGCTCCGGATCACGCACCTGCAGCACAAATTTTGCCGGATCATTGATCAAATACTGCACGGAAAGCTTCACCTCGACGATATTCTCGTCCTGGGTCAACATGATCTCTCTAAAGCTGACAGCGCGCAGCTTGGTGGTATTCACCCGCGTCACTTCATCAACCAGAGGGGGATTCCACTGCAGGCCCGGTTGCACTATCTCATGGTATTTACCAAAGCGCAGCACCACACCGCGCTCCTGCTGGTCTACCTGGTATAAGCCCATGAAGGCCCACACGACCAGGGCAACAACAACCAACAGGCCTATCGCAGCGCCGGAAAGTTTTGGGCCGGAACCGCCGCCGGATGAACCGCCGCCGCCAAACAGGCCGCCCAGTCTTTCCTGCAGCTTCTTCAGGGCCTCATCCAGGTCAGGCGGACCTTGCTCGCCGCCACCCCAAGGGTCTTTGGGTTTATTGTTACCGCCACCCGGTTCATTCCAGGCCATAGCCAACTCCTAATTCATGCGTGAAAATAGTCTAACAACTTTTTTAACGGCAGTGCCCTGCCGCACCTAAAAGAAAGGCTCCGGGCCCTTCTTCATCAAACGATTCCAGTCTGAGCGCAGTAAACGCACACTCAGGTGCGCCACACCATCATCACCGTAATCTTCCGCTTCGACGGCACCCAGATTATACAGCGCAGCGCGCAGGCTACCCTGATCCGGCTCCAAATGCAGCTCCTCTGTGACCATATCCTGCCCCATCAGTTCAGCAATGGCCTGCAATAACAGGTCAGTACCCTCACCGGTGACTGCGCTAAGCCACACCCGCTGGGGTCGGCCCTCGGCATCGCGATCTATCCGCGGCGACTGCTGCAACAAGTCCAGCTTGTTAAAAACCTGCAGTTGCGGGATGTCCTGCGCCCCAATTTCAGCGAGTACATCCTGCACCTGGTAAATATTGCTATCGCGCTCATCACTGGCGGCATCGATCACATGCAGCAGCAGATCTGCGTTGAGAGCTTCTTCCAGCGTCGCTTTGAAGGCCTCCACCAGCTTATGCGGCAGATGGGCAATAAAGCCCACCGTGTCAGCCAACACAATGGCGCCAATGTTATCCAGGTCCATCCGCCTCAGTGTAGGGTCCAGCGTAGCGAACAACTGGTCTGCCACATACACAGTGGACTTGGTAACCCGATTGAACAGGGTCGATTTACCCGCATTGGTATAGCCAACGAGAGAAACAGTCGGCACTTGCGCCCTATGGCGGGAGCGCCTGCCCTGATCGCGCTGCTTGCGCACCTTGTCGAGACGGCCGCTAATGGTCTTTATACGCGCGCGCAACAGGCGCCGATCAGTTTCCAACTGTGTTTCACCAGGCCCGCGCAGGCCAATACCGCCCTTTTGCCGTTCCAGGTGCGTCCACCCTCGTACCAGGCGTGTCGTCATATGCTGCAATTGGGCCAGTTCAACCTGCAGTTTACCTTCGTGGGTACGTGCCCGCTGGGCGAAAATATCCAGAATCAGCCCCGTGCGGTCCAGCACCCGGCAGCACAATTCCTGTTCCAGGTTACGCTCCTGGCTGGGACTGAGTGCGTGATTGAAC
>CBDTVJ010000391.1:0-4469 GCA_965363655.1 uncultured Halieaceae bacterium
ATAAAGCCAGCCTCGTAGGAAGCCGGGGCCAGGTAGACACCGTGTTCCAGCATCAAGTGGAAAAAGCGATTGAAGGCGGCGTTGTCGCAGGCCATCACCTGGCTGTAGTTGGTGACTTTGGCCTCGCTGGTAAAAAAGCCGCCGAACATGGTGCCGGCATGATTGGTGGTAAAGGGCACACCGGCATCGTCGGCGGCAGCCTGTAGCCCCTGGCACAGTTGCTCCGTATGCTTGAATATCGGTGCATAAAACCCCTCACTGGAAATAATATTCAGGGTGGCCAGTCCTGCCGCCATGGCAATCGGGTTGCCGGACAAAGTGCCGGCCTGGTAGACCGGCCCCAGGGGCGCGATTTGCTCCATGATTTCGCGCTTGCCACCGAAAGCGCCGACGGGCATGCCACCGCCTATTACCTTGCCCAGAGTAGTCAGGTCAGCCTCGATACCGTAATAGCCCTGGGCGCCCTGCAGACCGAAGCGAAAGCCCGTCATCACTTCATCCAGGATCAGTACCGCGCCGCTGGAGGTGCAAACCTCGCGCAGTGCTTCCAGGAAGCCCGGCTCGGGTGGTATGCAGTTCATGTTTCCCACTACCGGCTCGACGATGGCGCAGGCGATGCTATCACCGTGCTCAGCGAAGGCGCGACGCAGTCCTGCGCCGTCATTGTAGGTGAGTGTCATGGTGTGGTCGGCCAGCGCTGCGGGTACCCCGGGGGAACTGGGTACGCCCAGGGTCAGTGCGCCTGAGCCCGCCTTGACCAGTAGTGAATCCGAGTGACCGTGGTAGCAGCCTTCGAATTTGACGATGGTATCCCTGCCGGTATAGCCGCGGGCCAGTCGAATGGCGCTCATGGTGGCTTCCGTGCCGGAGCTGACCATGCGCACCATGTCCATACCGGGCATGATGCCGCAGATGCGATCCGCAAGTTCGATTTCCAGTTCGGTGGGGGCGCCAAAACTCAGGCCCTTTTCACTTTGTTGTATCACAGCCTCGCGCACGGCGGGGTGATTGTGGCCCATCAGCATCGGCCCCCAGGACAGCACATAGTCTATATAGCGTTTCCCCTCGCAATCGAACACATAGGGTCCCTCGCTGCGCTCGATAAATATGGGGGTGCCGCCGACGGCCTTGAACGCCCTGACCGGGGAGTTAACGCCCCCGGGTATGTGTTTTTTGGCGCGTTCAAATAATTGCTCAGAGCTGCTCATTGCTTAACGTGTCCCGGTTAGTGAATGGCGACGCCCGGTTGGGCGGCGGAGTGAAATTATCAGGTCTTGGAGGAGGAATATCCAGTGTTCTCAGAACGGCTTCAGTACAGCCAGGATTACCATTGCGAACAGGAATATGACCGGCACCTCGTTGAAAAAGCGATAAAAGACGTGGTTATGCGCATTGCGGTCATCATTGATGGCATTCACATAATGGCCGCAGATGAAGTGATAAGCCACCAGGAAGGCGACACCGCCCAGTTTCAGCCACAGCCATTTGGCCTGCAAGTAGTAATCCGGGTTCATGGCCATCATGGCCAGGCCCAGGGCGATAGCGATCACCATAAAGGGCGTGACAAAGCGGTAAAGCCTGCGGGACATAATCGCCAGTTGTGCCCGCACGGCCTGGTGTTCACTGGCGGCATAGTAGACAAAGATGCGCGGCAGATAGAACAGGCCCGCGAACCAGCACACTACGAAAATGATATGGAAGGCTTTTAGCCACAGCATGTTGTGTCCTCGTTATGGTTCATCGCCGGCCGTGCGCTACAGCACGCTGGCCAGGCTGAATTTCTCTATACTCTCCCTGGTCACCACGCCATGTAATATCTGCTTGCCCGTGTTGGGGCTGCGTTCATAGACGCAAACAGCCTCAGTGGTTTGCTCCCGCATGGCGTCCACGGACTGGCGCAGCGTAGCTTGCACTGGTACTGAAGCGATAGTCCAGCGCCTTATTCCCGCCTCGGTAACGTCGGCCGTTTCCATTTCAAGCAAAGCCTCACCCAGCCACTCCAGTAATTCAAAGCCGCTGACCAGGTACAGGTCCTCACCTTCCCGCTCCACCAGACACCAGGCCGGGGTGAATTCAAGCAGGGGTTCGAGGTCGGCCTTTTGCAGAACCACCGGGACGCGCACCACTCTGGAATCCATGGTAGAGCTGACACTGGTACTGTGTAGAAGCTGGTTCAGGGGGTCATCGGGTACTACCCGCTGTAGCTGTTTCAATACGGTCTGGTGGGCGGAGCGCAGCCCAAAAACTCCCGAATTGGTGAGCGTGGCGGCTACAATCGCGAGCATTGCCGCCATGCTGATACTAATGGTCTGGGTCAGCTCGATGACGGCCAGAATGGCCGCCAGGGGAGCGTTGAGTACAGCGCCCATGGCGGCGCCCATGCCGATGACAATATACAAGGTGGGGTCTGAAGCCAGTTCCGGTTGCAGCGTGGCACCGATCATGCCCACGGCTCCACCGATACAGGCGCCAATCAGCAGGTTGGGGCCGATCAGGCCCAGTGGCATGCCTACCCCGCAGCTGACTGCTGTTGCCAGCAACTTGCAGACGGCGATTACCAGCAATGCTTTGAGGGCCACTTCTCCATGCAGGGCGAGGTCGAGGGTGTCATAGCCGACACCCAGAATCTCGGGAACGAACAGGGCCATGCCGCCTGTCACGCACCCGGCGAGCGAGAAGCGCAGCAGCACGGGCCAATGGGCGATCCGCGCTGCAAATTCGCTGACCCGGATAAAGCCAGACAC
Organism: uncultured Halieaceae bacterium; assembly: GCA_965363655.1. Classification (GTDB taxonomy): domain Bacteria; phylum Pseudomonadota; class Gammaproteobacteria; order Pseudomonadales; family Halieaceae; genus Marimicrobium. Next base: position 2,745 of record CBDTVJ010000391.1, read on the forward strand.
GGCAACGCCACAGCACAGGCCCAGCAGGATGATAAAGGGCAGCTCCAGCAGCGAATTCAGGCTTAGTTCGGAAATCTCAAACAGTGCGCCGTCGCCAGACAGTGTCTGACTGACGGCCGAGGCTGAAACAGCGGCCAACATAACCGGGATAAAGCCCACCACCGTGTACTCCGCGATGATGACTTCCATAGCGAATATTGCGCCGGCCAGCGGGGTGTGAAACGCAGCGGCTATGCCACCGGCAGTGCCACAGGCTATCAGTACGCGCAGGCTGTTATTGGGAAGGCCCAGCCATTGTCCAAGGAGACTGTTAACGGCGCCTCCCAAGTGGACGCCCGGACCCTCGCGGCCCCCGGACTGGCCGGTGGCAAGACCGAAGACCCCGCCGAAGAACTGCACCAGGGCATTGCGCAGGGGTAGTATACTGTAATGGGAGTGCATGCGACTGATTACGTGCACGATGCCGGTCTCCCTGTCCTCGGGGCGCAGCAGGGTGAAGGCGCAGCCCAGCACGGTGGCGCCCCCGGCGGGCAGGGCAAATAGCATCCAACGCGGCAGGGCCTCGAATCCTTCCCCGCCGCTGCCCACGTTCACACCCCACAGTTGGCTCAGCTCGATAATCGCCAGCTCAAACGCCAGCACCACCAATCCGGAGGCGACTCCACCCACTACGCCCAGTAGCGAGTAGGCCAAGGCTGATTCGTAGTTATTCAGTTGGCGTCTGTAGTAGTCGAGCAGCTTGCGCACCAGGGCTCCGGTGAGTTTTCCAAAAGGACAATATTACCAGTTATCTTAACGCCTTATGCTCTTATACTGACGCTTCGCCTTTTTGGGCGCCTTGATTGGCCCTCGCAGTGTCCTGAGGGCGCTGCTGATTAGTAGTTAGATGGTATTGATAAGGATTCGGGTAGAACGATGGTAAGGGTAGGTATTGTGGGTGGCACCGGTTACACCGGGGTCGAATTGTTGCGCTTGTTAGCCTTGCACGAGCACGCGGAAGTGGCGGTGATTACTTCCAGGGCGGAGTGCGGACGTCGAGTGGACGATCTGTTTCCCAATTTACGTGGCCTCTATGACCTGGTGTTCTGTGAACCTGAGGTAACACAACTGGCGGCCTGCGATATTGTATTTTTCGCCACGCCCCACAACGTCGCCATGAACCTGGTACCAGAGCTACTGGCGGCGGGCGCGCGGGTGGTGGATCTGTCAGCGGACTATCGCATCAGGGACGCCGATCTATGGTCACAATGGTACGGGGAGCCACACGCCAGCCCGGAACTGCTGGCCGAAGCTGTTTATGGTTTGCCCGAGGTGAATCGGGAGAAAATCGCAGCAGCACGGCTGGTGGCTTGCGCGGGCTGCTACCCAACGTCAGTGCAGTTGGGGTTTATCCCGCTGCTGGCCCGGGGCCTGGTCGATGCAGAGCACCTGATAGCCAGCTCCGCCTCAGGTGTGAGTGGCGCAGGGCGGCAGGCCAAAATTGATAATCTCCTGAGTGAGGCGTCAGACAGTTTCAAGGCCTATGGAGTGAGTGGGCATCGCCACCTTCCCGAAATCGAGCAGGGCCTGTCCGATATTGCCAGGGAGCCGGTGCAAGTGACCTTCGTGCCACATTTATTGCCTATAGTGCGCGGAATTCACTCGACCCTGTTTGCCCGATTGAAGGGAACCACTGAGGATTTTCAGGCCCTCTACGAGGACTGGTATGCCAAAGAACCCTTTGTC
>CBDTVJ010000392.1:0-4463 GCA_965363655.1 uncultured Halieaceae bacterium
ACTTGCAGCTATTGTTGGTCGATACTTTGATCTTAGCCGCAAGAGACACCTCAGCCTGGAGTATAGGTTATAGGTGATTGGCTATTGGATTGGTACCTACGGGTCCGGAGCGCCATGATCTTTTGCAATCGATGCTTCGTGATCTTCTAATACTTGATACAAGGGAAAATCCACCCAGGTGTCGTTGAGGTAGTTGAGTTCGGGTACTTCTTCTTTTGGATCTACCAGCAGATTGTAGATGGTGGGATAAGCTAAATTTCTGATCGCATAGCTGTCTCTGTCGATCTCCTTGAGAAGTAGCTTCCAATTTCGCCACTTCAAGCCAAACAACTCGTTCCCAATGTAAATGATGACGGACTCTCTGGCAGACTTCTTCGACTTCCCCATCAGAAAATCAGATTGGTCGACACCATCGATTATTCGACCTTCCGGCAGGTCGGCTCCTATGATTTTGGCTATCGTGGGGAACAGATCTATCTGGTGAACTATGTCGTTTGATACCTGTCTGGCGGGAATTTTACCAGGCCAACGGATTAGAAACGGGACGCGTAAGGATCCTTCATAGGGGGAAAACATACCACCTCGCCAGGGACCAGTGAATCCAAACGATCTCGGTACGCCTTCGCGGCCATTATCCGAGGTGAATATGAATATAGTGTTTTCTTTTAATCCCAACTTGTCGATCGTGTCCAGGAGTTCACCCACATAGGCATCCGTCTGTGCCAGAACGTCAGCAAAGCTTCCGTTTCCGGTCTTACCGTTGTAATCAGGATGAGGATCAACCGGTTCATGGGTCTGTGTATAGGGGAGATAGGCAAAAAATGGTTGTTTGGCACTGGCTTGGCGCTTGATGAAATCGATGGCCTGGTCGGTGATTTCGCGGTCGATTGTCGCGCGTTTGGCGCGGTTGTACACTTCCAGTTCCCTGGGCTTTTCACCCCGCTTTGCCGACATGACGTGGGTGAACACTGCATCTGGGTGGCTGCCAGGCGTGAAGCTATTGCTATCCGGCCAGAAGGCCCGGTCTGATGATCGGGGGATCCCAATCCATTCATCGAATCCCTGGTCTGTCGGAAAACGCCCCTCAGTATCCCCAAGATGCCATTTTCCAAAGATGCCGGTCGCGTAACCGGCATCTGACAACATCTCGGCCAACGTAACCTCCCACTTGGTAATCCCGTACCACACACCTCGTGGCGGGCCATCAGGTCGTTGTCGAGTACGAATTCCGTAACGGCCGGTCATCAACGCTGACCGCGACGGTGTGCACTCTGCTTCGACATTGAAATTTGTTAGCTGGAATCCCTCTGCGGCAATGCCATCAATATTAGGCGTTGCAGCCCCACGCAAAACGCCGCCACCATAAACGCCAATCTCGCCGTAACCAAAATTATCCATCAGAACGAGGACAATATTGGGTTTGTTATCACTTCCTGGTGCAGCCATTGCAAATGGAGCGGATGCAATAAGGACTAGCAGGCATACGGGGATTCTCATGGTTCGAATGTGCTCAAGCATCGTCACCTCCATTGGCGTTGCCGTTGAAAACTGTACCACACCAACTTTCGCTTCGGGTCGGAAAGCGGAGATAGTTGAGTCCGAAATTGATGTTTCGCTGTGATCCTGTATCGTTTAGACAAATCAAGAGGACCTCTCCAATGCGACCAAGCCATCTGTTCGGAATGCTGCTATTAGTGTGTGTTTTTTTGATCGGTGGTTTTTCGACAGCCCTGGCCGCTGAAGAGAGCCAGCGCGATCTGGCGCCGGGCCTGATTGTGCCTGATGCGGCCCGGCCAGGCCCGGATTTCGATGTGGACGCCGCTACCCAGGCTTATATCGACCTACTGTCTCCGGAACAGCGTATGCAGTCGGATTCCTATTTCGAAGGCGGTTATTGGATCGGGTTCTGGGACCTTCTGATTACGCTTTTGGTCGCAGGGCTGTTGCTGTTCAGCGGGGCCTCGCGCAAGATGCGTGAATGGTCCGGGAAAGTCGGGCGCTGGCGCTTTCTGCAGACCGCACTGTATGCCGTTATGTTCATTGTCGCCGTGTATCTGCTGACGTTGCTCTGGAGTGTGTACCTGGGGTTTTGGCGCGAACATCAATACGGTTTGGCTACACAGAATTTCGGCGAGTGGTTTGGCGAATATCTGATTGCACTCGGCCTGGAACTGGTCATCGGTGCGCCGGTGATTGCGCTGCTGTATGCTGCCGTGCGTCGCTTCGGTGCCGCCTGGTGGGCATGGGCGGGCGCTATTACGGTCGCATTGCTGCTATTTGTCAGCTTGATTGCACCCGTGTTCATCTCGCCGTTATTCAATACTTATACGACTATGGCGGAAGGTGGTTTGCGAGATTCAGTGCTGTCGGTAGCGCGCGCTCACCAAATTCCGGCCGATGATGTGTATGTCTTCGACGCCTCCAAACAGACCACCCGGATCAGCGCCAATGTTTCCGGGATGTTCGGCACCACGCGAATTTCGCTCAATGACAACCTGCTGGAGCGGACCTCGGACCCGGAAGTGTTGGCGGTAATGGGCCACGAAATGGGTCACTACGTGCTAAACCACGGCGTCCGGCTGGTTGTGTACCTGGGTTTGGTGTTGACCGTTGGCTTCCTGTTTTTGCATCTGTGTTTCGACGCCACGGTGCGGCGGTTCGGGGCTCGGTGGGGTGTGGAAGGACGCGGCGACCCGGCCGGTTTGCCGGTGGCGATGGCGTTGTTGGCCATCTATATGATGTTGGCACAACCGGTGATGAATTCAATTATTCGCACGGCCGAAGCAGAAGCCGACGCCTTCGGCCTGGCGGTCGCCGGCGAGCCCTACGGCTTCGCTACTTCAGCGATGCGGCTGTCGACCTACCGCAAGATTCAACCCGGCCCGTGGGAGGAGGTGCTTTTCTACGATCACCCCAGCGGCTACGACCGGGTCTTTAGAGCCATGACCTGGCTAAAAGAGCATCAGGACGATCCGCGCTTCCAGGCAGAGCTGGCGACAGCAAGGACGGGGGCCGGTCTCTGATAAAGATGATTATGGAACCAAGGCTGGGCTGAGGCCAGAGGGTAAGAAACTGCAAGTAATTTATGCTCAGGCGATTCGTGTCGAGAACTTCCAGCGTGTCCTGGCAACATACTCTTCAATTAACGAAGAATATCTTTCTCGCACTGACTGATGTAATAGTTGCGCATGCTATCGGGATTCATTTTGGCCAGGTAACTAATGCGTACAGCACCGTTGACCATGTCATCAGGTAAATCTGCGTTGTCAGCTTTCTGCATTGTATCCAGTGCTTCGTTCATGTCTATGCCATCCAGCCTCATTTGAGACGCCTGTTTCGCAATATCACCTAACTTTGAGCATCTCTCTTCTGGCGACATCTCTGCTGCAATCGCCGGCTGCGATAAGATAGCAGTTATGATGAAAAGCCTTGAATAGTGCATTAGATAACCTCCGTGAATAGAATTGTAGTGTCTGCAAATTGCAAATTGTATGCCTCAGTCTATTAGTGTTTTCACTATTTTGTAATGATATTAGAAGGGTAGGGCGCCGTGTTTAGGTTTTGCTACTGTGTGGACTGGTTCAAATATTGGCGAGATCAGTAATGGATAAATTTATAGATACCTTAACCTCAACCCTGGCTTCAACAGCTAGCCTCTGGCGTGGCACTAATTCAAGGCCTGCGCCAAATCAGCCTATGCAATTGCTAGAGCTATATGATTTTGAAAATTGCCCTTATTGCCGTGTGGTGCGTGAGGCATTAACAGTGCTTGATATAGATGCGATTATTTATCCGTGTCCTAAGGGCGGTGAGCGTTACAGAACTCTCGTTAAAGAGAAGGGCGGTAAGGCGCAGTTTCCGTTTTTGGTCGATAAGAACACTGGGGTTGAGATGTACGAGTCGGCAGATATTGTTGCTTATTTAAGTAAAACCTATGGTGAGAAAAGCGACGGACTAAGCTTATATGGACTAAAACTTGCCGGTTCCATGTTGTCATCGGCAAGCCGTGGTTTAAAAGGACAGTGCGTTAAACCGGCGAAAACACCTATCAAACCATTGATTCTATACAGCTTCGAATCCAGCCCATTTTCTCGTCCCGTGCGAGAGTTATTGTGTGAGCTAGAGCTAGCTTATGAATTGCGAAATACCGGCAAGGCAATGATGAAAGATATGGGACCGCCTGGCATACGTGCAACACTATTTCCCGATGAGCCGGTGCAAGGTCGTAATCGTCTACGATTATTGGAGCAGGCAGGTAAGGTGCAGGTACCTTATTTGATCGACCCAAATACAGGCATAGAAATATTTGAGTCCAGCGATATTATGGCTTATCTCAATGAGACTTACGCACTGTAAGTCTTATCTTATTTCGGTTCTATCATTAAATAAGCAACAGTGTTTTTTTGTTCCGAGTTCGGCCGAGGGTGTGTGAAAACTCGATATTCGCTTAAAGTTACACGATC